>JAYZYX010000050.1:0-4401 GCA_036139795.1 Pseudomonadota bacterium
AGGTCACCCAGATGTGCGAGCAGCTGCTGGCAAACACTGTGATCGAAAAATACGAGATCGAGCTGAACTGATGAAAGCGGCGGTCATTACATTCCCCGGATCGAACTGTGACCGCGATCTTGCGGTGGCATTCGAGAATGCGGGCGCTGAGGTTGTTCGGGTCTGGCACAAGGATTCGGAACTGCCCTCCGGTATTGATGTGGTCGGCATTCCTGGCGGTTTCTCGTTTGGTGACTATCTGCGTTGCGGCGCGATTGCGGCGAACTCGCCCATTTGTCGCGGCGTTGTGGAGCACGCGAACCGCGGTGGCTATGTGCTGGGGATTTGCAACGGCTTTCAGGTGTTGACCGAAACCCGTCTGGTGCCCGGTGCCCTGATCCGCAACATGAACCTCAAGTTCGTGTGCAAAACCGTTGGGCTGAAGGTCGAGCAGACCGACAGCATCTTTACCGGCGGTTATGTGGCGGGCAGCGAAATCCAGATCCCGATCGCCCACCACGATGGCAACTACCGCGCAGATGATGCGCTGCTGGAGCGTCTGAAAGGCGAAGGGCAGATTGCATTTACCTATGCTGAAAACCCCAACGGCTCGGCCGGTGACATCGCGGGTGTCTTCTCGGACAACCGCCGTGTGCTGGGGATGATGCCGCACCCGGAACGGGCTGCCGAAGTTGTTCATGGCAGCACTGACGGGCAGGCGCTTTTCCGCGCGTTGGTTGACGGTCTGGTTTCGGCCTGACTTGAGCGGATGCGGGCCTTGGCCTAGACTTTTGTGATGTCGAAACCGGCCCGCCTCTCTTCTGACACGAACCGACGCAAATTGCGTCCTTGGTTCGTGCGCTTGATCGCTGCGGTGATGCTTGTGCTTGCCGTGGCGATTGTGTGGGGCACCAATGTCTGGCTGACCACACGTTTCACCGAGACAACACGCAATCGCGCCGAGGTGCGATTGGCGTTGTACTCGGGTCAGCTTCTTTCGGAATTGCGCCGCAACGGGATTGTGCCACAGCTGCTGGCGCGTGATCCGGCGTTGATCGGGGCGTTGAATTCCAACGATTTTTCGCAAAGCTCCCAGCGACTGATTTCCTTTGTGGACGAGATTGGCGCGGCCTCGCTGATGCTGCTGGACCGCGACGGGCGGACTGTGGCAGCCACGGACCGCGAGCGCCTTGGCAGCATGCACCGGAATGAGGGTTATTTCGTTGAGGCTTTGCGGTCGAACGGGACGGTTTTCACCAAGTTCGAACGGACCACGGGCGGCTATGGCTTTGCCTATTCGCGGCGGATCGAAGACGGCGGCTCGCCCATCGGGGTGATCGTGGTTGAGGCCGACTTGGGCAAGTTCGAACGGGCTTGGGCCGGTATTTCCGATGCGGTTGTGGTGACCGATAGCGAAGGGGTGATTGTTCTATCGACCGAGCCACGCTGGCGGGGGCTGAGCGAAGAGGATGCCCTGACGCGGCAGCCGGCTGCTACGGCGATTGAGCGGGCCTTGCAGGTGACTGCCGATTGGGCCGCCGAGCGGGACGAGATTTATCTGGGCGGCGAGGCGGTGATGCGTCTGACGGGCCGCATTCCGTTCCGTGGTTGGAACCTGATCACCTACACCAACTATTCCAGCGTCCGCGAAAAGGTGAACGGTGTTCTGGCGCTGGAGATCATGGGCTTCGCGATTCTGCTGGCCGTTGGCTTCTATTTCCTGAACCGCAAGACGGCCTCGCGGATGATGCTGTTCCAGCGCGAGTCGGCAGAGCTTCGCGCATTGAACGCAAGGCTACAGCGCGAAATCGCCGAGCGTGAGCGGGTGCAAAAGACCCTTGCGGTGGCCGAACAAACCATTGCGCAATCGTCGAAATTGGCCGCCTTGGGCGAGATGTCGGCAGCGGTCAGTCATGAGCTGAACCAGCCTTTGGCCGCCATGAAAACCTATCTGGCTGGCGCGCGCCTGTTGCTGTCTCGCAACCGCGCGGAAGAGGCTTTGGCAAGCTTTCAGCGGATCGATGATCTGATCGAGCGGATGGGCTCGATCACCAAGCAGTTGAAGTCCTACGCCCGCAAGGGTACTGACCACCTGCAACCCGTTGATATGAAAGACGCTTTGATGTCGTCGCTTGCGATGATGGAGCCTCAGTTGCGGCAGAATAAGGTGCGTCTGGAACGCACTGTTCCCGATATGCCGGTGCTGGTCATGGGGGATCGGGTGCGGATCGAGCAGGTGATGATCAACCTCATCCGCAACGCTTTGGACGCCGTGAAGGCGCGCAAGGACGGGCGCGTGGACATCCTGCTAACTGCGGGCGAAATGGCCACGCTGACCGTGCGCGACAATGGTCACGGCATTGAGGATTTAGAGGCTCTGTTCGAGCCGTTTTACACCACCAAGCAGCCCGGCGACGGTGTTGGATTGGGGCTTGCGATCTCGTCCGGGATCGTGAACGAGCTTGGTGGACGCCTGACGGCACATAATGCTGAGGGCGAGGGGGCTGTATTCGAGATGCAGCTACCTATCTTGTTGGAAGATATTGAAGCCGCGGAGTAATTGAATGTCCCACGTGATGAAGATCGCAATCGTCGATGACGAACAGGACATGCGCCAGTCGATCAGCCAGTGGTTGGCCCTTTCGGGGTTCGACACGGAAACCTTCGCATGTGCCGAAGATGCTCTGCAAAAGATCGAGCCGGATTACCCAGGCATCGTGATCACCGACATCCGGATGCCGGGAATGGGTGGCATGGGGCTGCTGAAAAAGCTGATGGGCAGCGACAGCAGCTTGCCGGTCATCATGATCACCGGCCACGGGGATGTACCGATGGCGGTTGAGGCAATGCGCGTCGGCGCGTTTGACTTCATGGAAAAGCCGTTCAATCCGGATCGTATGACGGAACTGGCCCGCAAGGCACTGCACCAGCGGCGTCTGGTGTTGGACAACCGTGCCCTGCGGCGTGAGCTGTCGGATGGGGCAGGGCTGATGAACAAAATCATCGGTAGCGCTCCAGAGATCAAGCGTCTGAAAGAAGACATCCTTGATCTGGGGCAGGCGGATGGTCACGTGATGATCGATGGGGAAACCGGTACCGGCAAAACCCTGACCGCTCACGCGCTGCACGCGGTGGGCAGCCGCGCGGGTAAGAAATTCGTGCTGGTGTCATGCTCGGCCTATGATGAGGATAGCCTGACCAAGCGCCTATTTGGCCCGATGCAGCCCGAAGACACTCAATTGCCTGCCGTCGAAGAGGCCCGTGGCGGGACGCTGGTTCTGGAAGATATCGAGACGCTCAGCGAAGTGGTGCAGGCGCGGCTTTTGTCGTTCATCAATGATCAGGGCATGCCGTCCGAGACCCGCATCATTGCGATCTGCAACATGCAAGAACAGGGCCGCACCATCGAAGATGCGCTGCGCCCCGATCTGTTTTACCGCTTGGCCGCCCTGCGGATCACTCCGCCACCCCTGCGCCAACGGGGCGAGGATATCCTGACCCTCTTTGCGCGCCTTTCGGAACAATATGCCGAGGAATACGGCTGCGAGCCGCCCGAGATCAGCGCACAGGAAGCGGCGCAACTGCTTCAGGCTCCTTGGCCCGGCAACGTCCGTCAGTTGATCAACGTGGCCGAACGGGCAGTTCTGCAAAACCGCCGCGGCTCTGGCACTATTGCCAGCCTCTTGATGGCCGAAAGCGATGACATGCGTCCGCTGGTGACGACCGAAGGAAAACCCCTGAAAGAGTATGTCGAAGCTTTTGAGCGTATGTTGATCGATAACACGATGCGCCGTCATAAAGGCTCCATCGCCAGCGTAATGGAGGAACTTTGCCTTCCACGCCGGACACTTAATGAGAAAATGGCCAAATACGGTCTGCAGCGCGCCGATTACCTGTAATCGGCGCAAGCCTATTCATTTTCCTCATTGTCAATTCTGTATTTGTCCCTTTATGGTGACCAGACGGGTACTTGTTACATAAGTGTCCGCGACAGATTTTCTGAATTGAACCTGGCGATTTGCCCGAAAAGGGCCGCCGTTCAGGACAGACCGTTGGATCAAAATGATCCTGAGAGAACCGCCCGCAACGCGCAAGCGACGGGCCAGTAACTAGGCGCAACCCTGCGTCGGAGAAGAAACGCGATGAAACGCGCTGAACGTATATCAGTCACGAGTGAGGCGCCCATTGCGCCCGCTATGTGCGCGTTCAACATCGCCCTTACAAGCCACAGACATGACGTGCGCGTCCGGCTTAGACCGGACCCCGTTGCCCTGTGCAATGAGATACCATGGGAAAGAAAATGCTCATCGACGCCACCCACGCGGAAGAAACCCGCGTTGTGGTGGTTGACGGAAACAAGGTTGAGGAATTTGACTTTGAGTCCGAAAACAAACGCCAGCTTGCTGGCAACATCTATCTAGC
>JAYZYX010000051.1:0-5129 GCA_036139795.1 Pseudomonadota bacterium
TGTTCTGGTGGGCAAACTTCCCAAGGAATGAACTGGTGCCCTCTGTCCAAGCGTTGGGGCCGGCCCTTCCTCTTGTGGGCATGTACTCCGGCGGAATGCACGCAACCCGGATACCGCTGGCACGGCATCGGGCCTTGGCAGAGTACGTCGCCACGATTTACGCAAAAGAAATCATGGCTCGCTTTCCTGACGCAACCTTCAGGCTGGGTGGAATTTGTTTCGGTGGACGTGTTGCTGATCTGGTATCGCAAAAGCTGATCGCAGCCGGTTGCAAGGTCGAAGCGCTGTGTGTGCTCGATTACTCCCATACCGACTTGTATCGGTTCCCCGGGCGTCTGCTGATGCTGTTCAGCAGTAAGTCAGGCGACCGTTTCTATGCACCAATTCGCTGGGGCGAAGAGAATTGGGAAAAGCCTTTCCAGTCGCAACCACAATCCATTGCGATCGATTGCCGTCACCGCAAATTCTTCAGCAAGGACATAGCCCCAATTCTCGCGCAGCACGTTCGTGATTTCTTCACTGTTCCCGAAAACGAAGACTGAACCAATGTCCCACCATATTGCCGATCTGATCAGCTCCTTGGCCACCGTCCACAGAGACACGCCGGCGATGATCAGTGGAGATCGCCAGATCCTCTACTCCGAACTGCCCAAAGCATCACGTCAGTTTGCTGCCGTCCTCGCTAAACGAGGGCTGCAACCGCATGACCGCATTGGCATAGCCATGCGGGATGGCCTCGACTTCATGCAGGCCATTTGCGCAATCTGGACGCTTGGGGCAATCCCGGTCCCTATGGATTTCCGCTCCACTGCGACCGAGCGCGGGACCATTACCGAGGAGTTCGGGCTCACAACAATCCTCGAAGATCGGCATCTCATTGGCGCAATTTACAGCGGCACGCACTGGCACGATGACGTTGTGAGCTCGTCTACAGAACAGGAGTGGTTAGTCGATCTTGGCAGCGACGCGCCTTCAACAGCGGTGATATCCCTCACGTCGGGGACAACGGGGCGGCCCATTGGGATTGTACTCGATCATTCCGCTCTTGTGATGCGCGCCTTTGGATATTCTTTCGAGGGCATTTCTGGCCGGGTGCGTGTTTTGAACGTGTATCCACTCTCGTTTTCGGCAATGCGCAATCACACTTTGGGGCATTTGCTGCGAGGTTCGACGATTATATTCAAGCCCCCCCTGTTCAGCGCGAGCGAATTGATTGATTGGGTTCTTACTGAACGTGCAAGCTTTGCGTTTATGGTTGAGGCATCGGTAAAGGGCATCCTCGCCGAGGCTCCCGCCACCGGCGGACCGCTGTTCCCGGATCTTCAGGTTCTTTATTGCGGTGGCTCTGGCATGCTGGCTTCGGAC
This sequence comes from Pseudomonadota bacterium, assembly GCA_036139795.1. GTDB lineage: Bacteria > Pseudomonadota > Alphaproteobacteria > Rhodobacterales > Rhodobacteraceae > Donghicola. Next base: position 1,366 of record JAYZYX010000051.1, read on the forward strand.
AAGGTTGAGGCGGCCCAGCGCCTGAGCCCCGGTTTCCTGCACTGCTTCTCCTCTTCTCTGTCCGGTACGTGCTCATCCCTGACGGGTGCCGACCTTATTGAGCGCGCCGATACCGATGGCCGCATCGTCCCGCATGCTCGCGTCGAGATTGTTGATGAGGACGATCAATTGCTGCCAGCCGACACCCCCGGCCTGCTGCGCGTGAGAACCCCCGGCATGGCGTCCGGCTTTTACGCGAACCGCAGCCGCCCTGAGGGTGATCGGATCAAGAACGGCTGGGCCTATACCGGCGACTTGGGCACAATATCCGCTGACGGCTTTTTGACGATTGTGGGCCGGACCTCTGATATGATCCTCCGCGGCGGCGCCAATATCTATCCGGCGGAAGTCGAGAATGTCTTGAACAGCCTCCCCGGCATCCTCGACGTTGCCGTCGTGGGTATTCCTCATGACGTGCTGGGAGAGGATATTGCGGCTTTCCTGGTCACCGATGGAACAGTCAGCGAGGACGAAGTCAGGGCGGCCTGCCAGCAGGGCTTGTCACCGGACAAGCGCCCGCGCCATATCGTCTTTCAAAGTTCGCTTCCCCGTAACCCCAACGGCAAAGTCCTCAAGCGGGAATTGCGGGAGCATTTTCAGCCCGGCGCTGGCGAATGACGCCCGCTTTGCATTTCGGCTGATCAGGTTGGGCGTTTGGCCGGGTCTGACGCCTCACCCTGCGTTACGGGTTGGAAAGGGCGCGACGAAACTGAGCGCTTTCTCGCACCAGCAAAGCAATCACAACGCAGGCAGCGAGGGCGCGCACCACAAAGGGAAGTGGATGTGCCAAGGCGAGGATCGAGCCGCCGGCGATCAGGGCGTTATTGAGTATCGCTCCGCGTTCCAGTGGAAGCCGACCAATGACGACAGACATCCCCACGACGCCAAAGGTACAGCTGAAAACCGTCAAGACGTTGTCAAAAACTCCACCGATCAACAGCAGCCCGGGATTGGTCACCATAAGAAAAGGCAGAAAGAACAGCGCCCAGCCGATCCTTAAAGCCGAGAATGAAGTACGCCAGAACGATGCTTCAGCCACACCACTGGCGGCGAGGCAGGCAATGGCGACTGGCGGCGTGATCATCGATAGCATCGCACAATAGAAAACAAACAGGTGTGCTGCGATTACAGGGACGCCGAGGGCCACGAGGCTGGGTGCAATTAGTGTACCGACAACGGCGTAAACGGCCGTCGTCGCGAGCCCTAAACCAAGAAAGAAGCATGCGATTGCTGCCGCAATCAACGCCATGAACAGGTGCCCGTCCGACACGCCCTTGATTGCCAGTGCCCCGGCCACTCCCAGCCCGGTAAAGTTTACGACGCCCAGAAGTATGCCGATGACAGCACCGATCACGACAATTCTTGCGGCGGTTGCGGCCGCCAGGCTTCCCAATCTTGCCACTTCGCCGGCAACAGTCTTTGTGGGCGTTCGCAGCAGGGCGAGCACGAGGCATGCTATCGAAGCCAGCACCGCACCGTGGCCGGGAGCGTAGGGCATGTAAATCAGGACCCCGACGATCAGCACCACGGGGATCAGCGCCCGGCCGGCGTCAATGAAAAACCCGGCCCATTCGGTTTTGCTCTGTGCAACTGAAGGCAACTTGTTCCGCAGCGAAAGACCATCGATCTGAAAGAAGATGGACAGGAAATAGAGCACAGCCGGAAACAGGGCTGCTGTGATGACCTCGCGATAGGGAAGCCCCGCCACCTCAACCATCAGAAACGCAGCGATACCCATAACGGGGGGCATCAGTTGTCCCCCTGTTGATGCAACCGCTTCAATGGCTGCAGCCTGATGCGCGGGTACGCCAATCCGACGCATCATAGGTATGGAGAAGCCGCCGGATGAAACAACATTGGCGGTCGCGCTTCCGTTTACGGAACCAAACAAGCCAGATGCAACGACGGCTACTTTGAGCGCGCCACCCGGGCCATTCCCCGATGCCATGATGGACAAGCGCGCAAAGAACTCGGTTCCCCCCATCAACTCGAACATCCGGCTGAACAGGACGAACACGACAACGACGACGGTCACGATGCGCAGGGCCTCACCCACCAGCGCATCGCCACCAAAGGCGATGTAGACCACGTAGGTGTCAAGATCGAACGCGGGTGCATTGATGGGGGCCGGCAGCAGCCGTGCCACGGCACCGAAAACGATAAACCCGACCACAAGCATGGTCATGGGCCAGCCAGTCACGAAGTAGCAGGCCGTTACGCACAGCCCGGTCAGTGCGCAAGACAGGATGAAGAGACTTGGGCCTCCCATAAAAATTCTGAGCGCAAATTCATCGATGCCGTACAGGGCAAAGCCACCAACCACCAGCGAAGCCAGGGCGAGCAGCTGCCGGATGCGACCGACAGCTCCCTTTTTCGATGTCAGGAAAACCAGCGCCAAAGACGCGGTGAGCACGGCAAGCGCAAACTGGTCCAGAGCCACGAGGGCACGCAAGCCTGCAAGCCACTCCATCGCCCACAGGAGCGGCATCGCCAAGACGAGGACCGTCAGGGCAACCCTGATCGCATTTACCATCGAGGCTGCATTAATCAGCGACTTTGGCGCCCTGATGAAGGCTCAGTCCTTCGATCGAACCAGAACGGCTCAGGTCAAACCAGACGAAAGCCGGGATTGCAGCCGTGATTTCATCCTTTCCATCCACGATCGCCTGGAGAACGCTGCTAACATCCTCCGACGGCGTATCCGCTGACGTGTAGAGGAAATAGTCGTAGGTCAGCGTGAACATGTCTTCGGTCACTCCAACCAATTTCTCAGAGGCAAGGACAGGTTCGGCGCGAGCCACGGGAACGAACGAGCGGATGCGTGCTTCTGCGTCGCTGTCACCCGGGATACCAAGCACCCGGATCCCGCCGACTGAGTCGCTGATCCGGGCATCACGCCCGCTGCCGACAATGGCAATCATCGTATCAATTCGTCCGGCTTGAAATGCCTTTTGCATGTCTTGGAAACTGCTGACCGTTACCTTCTCAACCATGTCGTATGACATCTCGGCGGCGGCCAACATGCCACCGATCAGGTACTCCCCGGTTGCCGTGGCACCGAAGCCCGCGGGGACACGGAGGCCCTCCAGATCAGCCATTGTTCTGATATCGCTGCTTTCACGAACCATGAGCCCCATTTTAAATGGATACAGGGCAGCCACGGCCTGAAGTCCCTCGATGGGTCTGCCTTCGAAACTCAGCGTGCCGCTCACCGCCATTTGCAGTTCATAAGCGTTCGCAAGCCCGAAGTTGACCTCTCCGGCTGCCACCACCGGTATCGCTTGGGTCGTGCTTTTGAACGGCGTAACGCGGAGATCGATGCCTTTAGCGCCGGCCGCTTCTGCCAGCATCAAACCGAGGTTATGGACTGAACCGCCGGGCGCAGAAGTCGCAATACTACTTTGCTGGGCCCCTGCGACGACGGGCGATAGCGCCAAGAAAAAAACTGACAAGGCAGCGCGAAGCGAGAACATCTGGTATTCCTCCAAGGATACATTAAACCATGCGGGAATATCAAATTCATAGCGCCTTAAACAAACTAAAAAGCCTAAATACCGTCGTTTCTGACTTTATCGGTCGGCGCGCGTTCTCCGCCTGTTAGGACGGTGACCATGTCTTGCGAAAACTCTGGATTTCCGCAGCGCTGTAGAAATGCCTGACAGTCCGATTGTCATAGAACCAATCGAGCGTCTCCTCGTCGAACTTGGCGATGGCTTTGAAGCCCT
>JAYZYX010000052.1:0-3196 GCA_036139795.1 Pseudomonadota bacterium
CCTCATAGCCCATGCACGAATACCCATATTCCATGTGGTACCCGCCCTGAGACGGCTGCCACAGCAGCTTCAGCGCCCCCGGCATGGTGCCAGCCGCACACATGGCAATCGCGCTCTCGCCCGTGGCACGCTGCACCGCCCCGATCACCTGACCGTCCGTGGGCTTCACCGCTTGATCGTCGGGACGGGCACAATAGGCATCCACCGCCCGCAACCAATCCGCGCGGGCTGCCGGATCACAGGCCTCGGCCCGATACTCCCCCAGCAGATCCCCCAGCAGCTCCAAAGCCACCTTGGCATCCGCCACCAAAGCCTCGGCCCCGTGCTTGGCCGCGTCATAGCCGTGGATGTTGACCGAGATCAGCTTGGCCCCATCCGCGAACATGGTCCGCGACCCCGTGGTAAAGTCCTGCAGCCGCGTGCCAACACCAATCACCACATCCGCGCTTGCCAGCACCGCATTCGCCGCGGCCGATCCGTCCACACCGCTTGCCCCAAAGCTCATGGGGTGGCTGGTCGCCAGGGCCGACTTGCCCGCCTGCGTCTCGGCCACAGGGATGTTGTGCTTCAGCGCGAACGCCCCCAGCACATCCTCGGCCCCAGAATAAATCACACCGCCCCCGGCAACGATCACAGGGTTCCTGGCTGCCCGCACCAGATCAGCCACCCGCGCCAGCTCCCCCGCATCAGGGCCGGGGCGCCGGATGTGCCACACCCGCGGCTCAAAGAATTCCTCGGGCCAGTCATAAGCCTCCGCCTGCACGTCCTGACAGAAGGCAATCGTCGCAGGGCCGCAGTTCGCCGGATCGGTCATCACCCGCAAGGCACGGGGCAGCGCCGACAACAGATGCTCGGGCCGCGTAATCCGGTCAAAATAGCGGCTCACGGGCCGGAAACAGTCATTGGCACTCACCGTGCCGTCGTCAAAATCCTCCACCTGCTGCAAGACCGGATCGGGCTTGCGGTTGGCAAACACATCCCCCGCCACAATCAACAGGGGCAAACGGTTCACATGGGCCAGCGCCGCCGCTGTCACCACATTGGTCGACCCCGGCCCGATGGACGAGGTCACCGCCATCGCCCGACGCCGCTTCATGCCCTTGGCATAGGCAATCGCCGCATGGGCCATGGTCTGTTCATTCTGCCCCCGCCAGGTCGGGAACACATCGCGATAGGCATGCAGCGCCTCGCCGATCCCCGCCACGTTCCCGTGACCAAAGATCGCCCACATGCCGTCGATATACCGCTCAAGCTTCGGTTGCCCTACCGCTTCGCTACTTGAGGGCGATACGGCGCCATGCCCTACCGCTTCGCTGCCTGATGGCTCTGCCTCAACCATCTGAACACTCAGCCACTTCACCATGGCCTGCGCCGCTGTCAGCCGGATCGTGCCCATGCTTATCTCCCAAACCCGTAAAGGCTCCGTTAAAACGGGCCCGCTTTCTTCATCTTGGACCAAATACCTCGGGGGGCGAGGGCTTGCCCGAGCGGGGCAGAGCCCCGAACCGCCCCCGAACCCTTACGCCGCGTTCCGGCGGGCCGCTTCGCGCGCCCCGTCCCACACCGCACAAAGCCGCGTGAACCGCTCGGCCATCTGCGCAATCGCTGCCTCATCGGACATCTCGCCCTTCATCCAGGCCCGCGCCGCATCGCCAAAGATCGTCCGACCCACAGCAAAACCCTTCACCAGACCAAAGCCCGCCGCCACCTCGAACGAGGCCGCCAGTTCTGCCTCGGGGGCATCCAGACCCAGAACCACGATCCCGCGGGTGTGCAGATCATATTCCTCGATCGCAGCCACGGCCTTGGCCCAGGCATCTGCCGTCTTCAAAGGCTCCAGCTTCCACCAATCAGGGTAAACACCGATCTCGTAGAACTGGCGGATCAGGGTCGGCGTGGTCTCGTCATCGATCGGACCCACCTTCGAGGGGATGATCTCCAAGAGGAACTCCAGCCCGTTCCGGCGCGAGGCTTCAAACAGGCGCTTCACCGTCGCTTCCTGATCCGCCCGCGTCGCCGCGTCGTCATCGGGGTGGCAGAAGCACAGACACTTCACCACATTCTCCCGTGCCCACTGGCCCAGACCGCCAAAATCAGACCCCAGTTCCGGCTCCAGCGTCAGCGGCCTTGATCCCGGCCATTCGGTCGGACGCCCGATCCAGAGACCCGAACCACTTGCCGCGTGCAGGGCCGAGCGGCCAATGCGGTTGTCGCACAGAATGCCATAGCCCTCGCGACCGTCCTGCACCTGAGTGGCGGCCTTCATGCACAGCTCTTTGAATTCCCCGCCCTTGGCCAGCGTGTAGCCATCCATCTCTTCCAGCTGCAGACGGTGGTCGAAGGCAAAGACGCGCATGGACGACCAATCCCCCGCATTGCGGGTGTAGCGGGTGGTGGACCAGTGGATCTGCTCCAGCTCCGGATCGTTGCGCAGGTCCTTCTGCTTGACGCCCCGCTCCAGGAAGAACTCCAGCTCGGTCAGCGAAGGATAGGCCGGCGTGCAGCCATGACGGCTGACCGCAAAGGCTCCGCAAGCGTTGGCGTATTTAAGCGCCACAGGCCAACCGGCATCTTCCATCCAGCCCTTCAAAAGCCCCGAGAAGAACCCGTCGCCCGCGCCCAGAACATTGAACACCTCGATGGGAAAGCCCTCACCGGTCTGCCCGTCATCCAGACTGTCCGGCACGTCGCCCTCAAAGGCCACCGCGCCCAAAGCGCCACGCTTACAGACCAAAGTCGCGCCCGAGTTCTCGCGCACCGCGCGCAGGGCCGTCACCGTATCGGTCGAGCCCCCCGCGATGTGGAACTCTTCCTCGGTGCCCACGATCAGATCAAAGTAATGCAGGGTCGACAGCAGCTTCTCGGTGACCTTCGCGCTTTCCACAAAGCGGCTCTCGCCGTCCCCGTGGCCCGCCACGCCCCAAAGGTTCGGGCGATAATCGATGTCGAGTGCGGTCCGCAGACCATGTTTGCGGGCCAGCTTCAGCGCCTTGATCACAGCCGCTTCGGTCCGAGGATGGCTCAGGTGCGTGCCCGTCACCACAACCGCCCGCGCCCGCTTGATGAACGCCTCATCAATGTCGTCTTCGCACAGGGCCATATCCGCGCAGTTCTCACGGTAGAAAATCAGCGGAAACTGTTCTTCGTCGCGAATACCAAGGATCACCAAAGCGGTCAGACGCTCGGGGTCGGTCAC
>JAYZYX010000053.1:0-6332 GCA_036139795.1 Pseudomonadota bacterium
GGCCACGGCCATCTTTTACGCCGCCCGTGTCAAGGAACCAGCGGGCAAGGGTCAGCGCGGCCTCGGCGGCGGTGTCTGCTGTGACGGGCAGGCCCTTGGCGGAGCCATCGGCGCGGACGATGAGGCCGTGGGGAGTGCGTTCAATCCGGATATCGGCGGGGGTGTCTTGCAGCACAGGCTCTGAGCCGCAATCGATGGCGTAGCCGAATTTGCCGGGCGTGGCGGGGGCGTCCTCAGCCGCGAGGGCCAGCATCAGGTCGGTGGCGATGCGGTGGCTGTCGTCGCCATGACGCCAGAAGGGGGTCAGGACAATGTTGCGGCGGGTTTCGCGGGCCACATCCTGATCGATCATGTTCAGCATCCGCAGCCCGTCGATCAGGGGCGCGTGGCTGGCTTCGGTCACGCCGCGGATTTGCAGGTTGCCGCGGTTCGACACATCCAGCAGGCTGTTGCCGTAGGTCTGCGCCAGATCGGCGATTTGTGCGGCTTGTGTCTGGCTAAGCCGCCCGAGAGGCGCGCGGACGCGCACCACCAGACCATCGCCCGATTGCATGGGGCGCAGGGCACCGGGGCACCAGCCTTGAATGATCGGGCCTTGGTTCACAGGATCGCTCATGTCAGCGCCTCCAGTTCGGCAATGATCGAGTTGCGGCGCGTCACCCACAGGCCTGCGTCCATCAGGGCGCGGAAGCGGTCCTTGAGAGCTTGCAGCGCCTGCGGGTTCGCATCGGCCATGAACCGGGTCAGATCATCGCGGCCAAGGGTCGCCTCATAGTATTGATCGAACAGATGCCCGCCGACGACGCCCGCCAGATGGGCAAAGGCCGCCATGTGATCCAAGGTCGCCGCGATCTCTGCCGCGCCACGGAAGCCGTGGTGCATCATGCCGTTGGCCCAATCGGGGTTGGCGGCGCGGGCGCGGACGGTTCGCGCGATCTCTTCGTTCAGGGACCGCGCACGGGGGCGGTCGGTTTGGGTCGCGTCCATGTGATAAAGGCTGGGGGCCTGTTGCCCGAGGCGCGCCATAGCGGCGGCAAAACCTGCCTCATGGGCGGCATAGTCGCTGGCCATCAGCACATCGGTTTCCGGCAGGTCTTGCAAGTGGACAAAGCTGTCTGCGGTTTGCAGGCGCGACTCCAGTGCGGCGCGGGCCTCACGGATTTCGCCTTTGGCGTCGATGGCGTGAGAGCTTGCGGCCAGCCATGCCTCGCCTGCGGCTTTGCGGGCCTCATCGCTGTAATCGTCCAGCGCCGCACCCATGTTCAGGCCGTATTGGCCCGGTTTGGGACCAAAGACGCGGGGGGTACGGGCGGCGTAGGGGTTATCTTCTGGCGTCTCTTCACGCTCGGCCAGTTTGTCGGCGGCGGCTTCGAACATCTGGGCAAGGCCCGGGAAGACATCGCGGAAGAGGCCCGAGACACGCAAGGTCACGTCGATGCGGGGGCGATTCAAGAGGGCAAGAGGGATGACCTCAAACCCGCTGACGCGTTCGGACCCGTCATCCCATTTGGGCGCAAGGCCCGCTAGGTGCAGGGCCATGGCGAATTCCTCGCCTGCGGTGCGCATGGTGGCGCTGCCCCAAAGATCGATGACCAGACCTTTAGGCCAGTCACCGTGGTCTTGCAGGTGGCGGCGCAGCAGTTCCTCGGCCAGCTTGACCCCTTGGGCGTGGGCGGCGCGGGAGGGGACGGACCTTGGATCGGTGGTGAAGAGGTTCCGCCCCGTGGGCAGCACGTCAGAGCGGCCTCGGTATGGGGAGCCTGAGGGACCAGCGGTGACAAAACGGCCGCTCAGGGCCGCATGCAGGCCAGCGGTTTCCTCGGCACCGCAATCGCCGGTGCCGAAGATGTGCAGACCTTCGCCATACTGGCTTTCCTTGATGTCGCAGACAAAGCGGTCAATGCGGGTGATGGCTTCGGCGGCAGAGGCGTCTTCGGGAATGCCAAGGTCGGCCTCAATGCCAGTGCCCTGCGCTTCTGCGCGGATGTCTTTGATCAGACGGTCGCGGCGGGCGGGGTCAAGGCCGTCGGCGGTCGAATATTCGTCTAGCAGGTGTTCAAGCCGTCCCATGCCCTCGGGCAGTTTGGTCTGCGCCATGGGGGGCGGCAGGTGGCCGATGGTGACAGCAGCAATTCGGCGCTTGGCTTGGGCGGCCTCACCGGGGTCATTGACGATGAAGGGATAGATCACGGGCAGATCGCGGATCAGCGCCTCGGGCCAGCAGGCGTCCGAGAGAGCCACGGATTTACCCGGCAGCCATTCCAGCGTGCCGTGGGCGCCGATATGGACCAGCGCGTCCGATTGGGCGCGGAGCCATAGGTAGAAGGCCACGTAGCTGTGGCGCGGGGTGCGCGACAGATCGTGGTAGTCATCATCGCGGGCCGCGACGTCGCCCCGTTCAGGCTGAAGGGCGACCAATGCGTTTCCTGCGTCAATGGCAGGGAAGAGGAAGGCATCCTCTTGGAACAGCGGATCGGTTTCGGGCTGGCCCCACGCGGCGTAAAGATCATCGCGCAGGGATTGGGGCAGGGTGTCCAATGCCTCTAGGTATTCCGCTAGCGGGAATTCCAGTGCCTCGGTGGTCAGGCGCTGGCCCAGATCGGTTTGGGGTTGGACGCTGTGGCCGCTGCCCGCCAGACCGGTTAGGATCTGCTCTGCCGAGGCAAGGGCGTCCATGCCAACTGCATGGGCGATCTGGTATTGCTTGCCTGGGTAGGTGGAGAGCACCAGCGCGATGCGCTTTTCCGCAGTTGGTAGGGTGGCAAGGACGTGCCACGCCAGCACGCGATCAGCCAATGCCGCGATCCGTTCAGGGTTCGCACGGTGGGCAAAGCGCGAATACTCAAGCTCTGGGTCGCGCTTGGAAGGCTGCTTGAAGCTGGCGACACCGGCAAAGATGCGGCCGTCCACCTCTGGCAGTACCACATGCATGGCAAGATCGGTGGGCGACAGGCCCCGTTCGGCATCAAGCCAATCCTTCTTGCGGGCGGTGGACAGGGCGATCTGGAACACCGGACAGCCTGCGGCATCAAGGGGCGAGGGCTCGCCCTCACGGCCTTGGGCCGAGAAAGCCGTGGCGTTCACAATAGCCGCAGGGGCAAGGAAGGCGATCTGTTCACGCAGCCAAGCACTGGCGTTCGGCGCCTTGAGGCTGCTGGCAAAGACCCCAAGAGCCTGAAAGCCGCGCTCTTCCAATGCCTCGATCATCGCATCCACGGGCGAGGTGTCGGCGGAGGTCAGGTAAGAGCGGTAGAAGGTCACCAGCGCCAAGGGACGGTGGTCGCGCTCTGGGATTGCGATGACGCCTTTGGCGGGCAGGTAAAAGCCCGCGTCAGGGACGGTCTTGGCCCCAATGACGGGGGCCGCATAAAGACCCGCTGCCAGCGCCAATTGCGCCAATGCCGCTTGGGCTGCCACAGCGCCGCCCGCGTCACACAGGTGCTGTAGACGGCGCAGGGTGGAGATGGGAAGGGTGCTAAGCTCATCCAGACGGGGATCTTCGCGCCCGTCCGCAGGCAGGATCGCCAAGGCAATGCCTTTGCGCCGCGCCAAGTCTTGCAACGTTGCCAGACCGTAAGACCAATAGCTTTCGCCGCCGATCAGACGGACAAGGATGCCCTTGGCCCCTTCCAGCGTTTGCTCGGCGTAGACATCCACCGAGAGGGGATGTTTCAGCGCCACAAGGTTTGCCAGCCGCAAGCTGGGCAGCGATCCTTTGGCGCGGTGATAGCCTGCCGCGAAAGCACCAAGGTCCGAATCCGAGAAGGACAGCACAATCAGCTCTGCGGGCGTTTGCCCCAGATCTTGCGGTGTGTCGCTTTGGTCGAGCCCGTGGCTTTCGCGGAAGACAACATGCATGGGTTAGACGCCCAGTGCTGCTTTGATGGCGGCCTCATCGATGTGGTCATGCTCTGCGATCACCACAAGCAAGGACGCACGGGGGCGGGCGCCCCAAGGCTGGTCATATTGTGCGCGGATACGGGTGCCGACCGCCTGCACCAGATAGCGCATCGGTTTGCCCTTTACTGCCACATAGCCTTTCACACGCAAGATGTTCTGTTCCTTTGCCATTTTCACAATGGCATCTTGCAACGCCTGAACATCCTCGACTTCGCCAAGATCGACCACGATGCTGTCGAAATCGTCATGTTCGTGATCATCATGCCCGTCGTGGTGCGAGGGGCGGTTCTCCAGATCATCTTCAGCCGCGGCTTCCAGACCCAAGATCACGCGGGGGTCTACAACGCCGTCGGTTATGGCAATGATCGGCAGCTTGCGGGGGGCCTCAGCCTCGACCACCTCTTTGGCTTTGGCGATGCCTGCCTCACCGGCCAGATCGGCCTTGGACAAGAGCACGATGTCGGCGCAGCTGATCTGATCCTCGAAAACCTCAGAGAGAGGCGTTTCGTGGTCAAGGCTGTCATCAGCTTCGCGCTGGGCCTGTACGGCATCCAGATCGGGGGCGAATTGACCGGCGGCCACAGCCTCGGCATCGGCCACAGCAATCACGCCATCCACAGTGATACGCGATTTGATCGCAGGCCAATCGAAGGCTTTCAGCAGGGGCTTGGGCAGGGCCAGACCGCTGGTCTCAATAATGATATGCTCAGGCGTTTCGGGCAGAGCCATCAGCTGTTCAATGGTCGGGATAAAGTCATCGGCCACGGTGCAGCAGATGCAGCCGTTCGCCAGCTCCATGATGTTGCTTTCGGGGCAATTCTCATCAGCGCAGGACTTGAGAATATCGCCATCCACACCAGCGGTGCCGAATTCGTTGACCAGAACGGCAAGACGCTTGCCCTGAGGGTTCTGCATCAGGTGACGGATCAGCGTGGTCTTACCGGAACCGAGAAAGCCGGTGATCACGGTCACGGGGATTTTGGACAGATCGGACATGGTTACTCCTGCGGGGGAATGCGGGCTATGGATTGCTTGCGGAAGGCCTGAGGGCGTTCGCGCCACGGAACGATACCGTCGCTGGTCTGGGCATAGGCGCGCAGGCCGGTCAGGATTTCGTCTACTTGGGTGTCGGGGTCCATGTCGCCATAGACATAGGTCCAGCGGGCGGGCCCACCGGTCAGAGCGATAGAACAGCCGCGCGAACAGGCCGAGAGACACTCGACAGGTTTAAGTTGCACGTTGTCGGGCAGATCGGCTTGGGCCAGAGCCTCAAAGAGGCGGGTGCCGGGGCGGGGCTCATCAGCCACAGGCTCGCCGCCCGCGATGCGGCGGCAGGTGGTGCAGACGGTCAGGGTGACCTCGGCCATAGGGTGCCTCCCATTGGGTTTGGGGGAAACAGGGATCACTGGCCAACAGGCAGAGTGCGCCTGTCAAAGCCGGCCGCGACACACCCCGTTCGCCCGTACATTTCAACGCGCTGGCAGGTCTCCCGGCTTGCGGAGCCCGCAAGGCCAATCGGCTCTGCGGCTGCCCCGCCGCCTTCCCGGGCCATTTGAGGCCAGTGGTTGCGGGGCGTCTCCGGTCACGGTCGCGGGGGCGGCTGCGCTTTTCGCTTTGGGACGGTATGGCGTCGCAAAGTGGTATCGCATTCCCTCTTCGCCTGTCATAGACAGGAACCAGCGCGCCCACCTGAGGGAAGGTGCCCTACCTTGTCAAGCGGAAGGATCGTCCTATGAGCGAATTGCCCCAAACCGATGAAGCCCGTCACGCGGCCAAGATGGCCAAGAAGAAAGCGGCACGGGACAAGATCATGGCCTCGAAAGAAGGAGAAAAGGGTCTGATCATCGTGCATACGGGGCCGGGTAAGGGAAAATCCTCGTCTGGGTTCGGAATGATCCTGCGGTGTATCGCGCACCAGATGCCCTGCGCCGTGGTGCAATTCATCAAAGGCGCGTGGGAGACCGGAGAACGGACACTGATCGAGGCGAACTTTGCCGACCTCTGCCAATTCCACGCAATGGGCGAGGGCTTTACTTGGGAAACCCAAGACAAAGCGCGGGATATCGAGATGGCCCAAAAGGGCTGGGCGAAGGCGAAAGAACTGATCCTTAATCCGCAGATCAAGTTTGTGTTGCTGGACGAGATCAACATCGCGATGCGCTACGACTATATCGACGTGAACGAAGTGGTGGCGTTCTTGAAAAACGAAAAGCCGGAGATGACTCACGTCTGTTTGACCGGCCGCAATGCCAAAGAGCCGCTTATCGAGGCCGCAGATCTGGTGACCGAGATGACACTCATCAAACACCCGTTCCGATCTGGGATCAAAGGCCAGAAAGGCGTTGAGTTCTGAGCCTGAGAGACGGGGGCGCTGCCCCCTCTTGCCGCCTTCGGCGCCAATTCACCCCCGAGGTATTTTTGCCAAGATGAAA
>JAYZYX010000054.1:0-9987 GCA_036139795.1 Pseudomonadota bacterium
ACAAAATTTCAGCGCCTCACATTGCATTAATGTGCGGTTTTGCTGAACAAAGACTGCGCGTTCAGAAAACGGCCTAACTTAGCATTGAAGTTGAATCCCTACGCTAAAAGCGTTGGCGAATTGGCGGCCATCCAGCACAAGAGCGGTAGTTCGCGCGGATCGCGTAATCAATCGGATCGAATTGGCCGAACCGTATCTCATTTTATGTCGTAATTTGCCAATTCCTGTGAGAAATGCATTGGACGCTATTCGGCCATTTCACACGCGCTTTCAACAATAGATTGAATTTATGCCTGCGATGCAATTTCAGGATGCATCTCCCTAGCGGTGCAGGATGATGCGAAGAACTGAGTTGCCTCATATCAAATTAACGAAATAGCCGCGCGTGGTGGCTAGGGTACCTTGGTGATCCTGATCGGAGTGTGCCGCACTTCTCCGAAAGAGAGCAAATATGATACTTTTACTTACATTTTGGGATATTTTCGGGTTTGAGAGATACGACATTCTGTCGGTCGAATGTTGCCACGTTTGCAGTTTACCTAAGGAAACTCGGGCTATTCACCTCATGCTTGCATTTTTGCATCGAAGATTTTTCACTTTGTGATGTGTCGGATGGTTCACAATCTGCAACTATTCATGTAATCAAAATGATGTGGTAAGTGGGGCGCTTTTATTTATCTCTCCTTAGCCTTTGTAAAATGACCCAGAAATGATTGACAATTTTCTTTCCCTTCACACACGAGAACTGATCCCGATTCTTCTAGCGTCGCTTGCGGTTTGCTATTTGTTAATTCGTGGCAAACATCTCAGCCCTAGGTTGACGGGAAGTCACTCGAACCTCGTCGCGGTCCAGTCTGCGCACACAAAAATCACGCCTCGAATTGGCGGGGTCGCAATTTTCGCGACGTTGCTCGGTTTGATTTTTATCGTTGATCCAAGCGATCAAATTTTTCTGCTTAAATTTATCTTCGGCGGCAGCATTATCTTCTTTGTCGGACTTGCCGAAGACCTCGGGTTCGGTGTTTCGCCTAAGCGGCGGTTGCTGGCAGTGTTTGTCGCGGGAATTGCTGTTGTGATGCTGGACGGTGTCTGGTTGACCCGTCTTGGCGTGCCCTTCCTTGATGCGCTCGTCGTATTTCCGCTGTTCGGCATTCTGGCCGCGCTGATTTTGACGTCAGGGGTGGCAAACGCCTTCAATATGGTTGATGGCGTCAATGGCCTTTCGGGCGTGACTGCGATCGCCGCCGCAATGTCGCTGTCGCTGATCAGTTGGCATGCGGGATATGAGTTTGGGATCCTCTTCGGATTTGGGCTCATCGCTGCGGTGTTTGGCTTCCTAGCCTTCAATTTCCCTCGTGGATTGATCTTCCTTGGGGATGCTGGCGCTTACACTTTGGGCTTTGCGGTTAGCTGGCTGGGGATCTTTGTCCTAGAAAGCAATGCCGAGGTTGCACCTTGGGCGATCTTCCTGTCGATGTTCTGGCCGATCTCGGACATGCTTTTGGCGATTTATCGCCGTTCGCGGCGTAAGGCAGATGCGATGGCACCAGATCGGTTGCACGCGCATCAGCTGGTGATGCGCTCGCTTGAGTTGCTTTTCCTAGGCCGCGCGCGCCGTCATATCTCGAACCCGTTGACGACGTTGATCCTGGCACCTTTCGTTGCGGCGCCTGCGATGACCGGAGCTTATTTCTGGAACAACAACCTTTCGGCGGCGGGGGCTGTGGTTGGGTATTTCGTCCTATTTTGGGGCAGCTACTTTGCAGCGCTTAAAGTGATCCCGAAGCTGCGCAAGAAGATTGCCAAACCAGCAGAGCCGGACGATCACAAAAGTGGTGTTCTGGTTTCAGACGCAGCGTGAACCTAAACCGGCCCTTTGATGGCCGGTTTTTCTTTTTCCGAAAGATCAGAAAGTTTTGAGGGTGCAGCCCGCGGTGGATATGTGGCCCGCTGTCAGGCCGCGTCCTTGGTAGGCCCCTGTGTCAAGGGCGATGCGGCCATCGGAGATACCTGCTTTTTCCATGATGGTGTGACCATGGACGACGCAAATATCGTCGTCACGGGACGCGCTGTAGAATTCTGGATGACCCCAAAGCAACGTGCGTTCGCTTTGTTTTTCCGGTTCGCGCTTGGGGTTCATGCCCGCATGAACACACCAGATGTTTCCGGTGTTCCAAGAAATTGGCAGGTTCCGAAGCCAGTTTTGCATGCCCTCAGGCAAAGCGTCTTCAAAACGGTCGGCAAGCTCCAAAGCCTCTTCTGCATCGGGTCGTTTGGAGGCGTCTGAAATCCCGAAACTTTCGAGTGTTTCGCGCCCGCCAAAGCCAAGCCAGCGTGCCCCTAATCCGGCCGGATCATCGATGAACTCCAGCAGCATTTGTTCGTGATTGCCCATCAGGCAAACCACCTGTGACGCGTTTTCGGTCTGCAATCGCCAAAGGCGCGTCAAGACGTCTGCTGATTGGGGGCCCCGATCGACCATATCTCCAAGTGTTACGACGAAGTCGTTTTTGATGTGCTCTAGGGCGCGGCCCAAATTGTCGTTGCAGCCGTGAATGTCGCCGATTGCCCAGAAATCCTGCTGCGGAGCAAAGATCGTTTCCCTTGTCGGTTTGGGGAGTTGGGCGCGTTTCTCTGTGGCACCGCCGCTAAAAATAGAACGGATTTTTCCAAACATTTTGGGGTCCCCAATCGCCAAGAAGTGCTGCGAATTTTTAAACCTTCTCAACGGGTTTTATCAACAGATCAAGCCGTAAAACTACGCAAAATCCGTTGCTGTATTGCGCAAAGTCACGTAGTTGTGTGCCCATGAAAGTCGTCACGAGACAGAAAAATTTACTCGCGCCTGTTCAGGATACTGCGTTGTTGAAAGCTTCCGCTCAATCAAAAGCCATTCGGGGAATTGCCTGTCTTTTAGCAGGTTCGGCAATTACGCTTGCGGATGGCGCGCGTGCGCAGGACGGCAGTCACAGCTATTCGATGTTCGGCACCGTCGGATTGATTGATATGCCGACAGCGGAGAGCGCCCCCGATGCGGAACTTGCGACGACGTTGACAGATTTTGCCCATAGCTCTCGCGGTACGCTGACGTTTCAGATGACACCGCGCCTGTCGGGCAGTTTTAGATATTCGAGGATTTCGCGTACACCTGACGCTTTCCGTTTGGGGGGAGAGTACGCGCTGTACGACCGGTCGTTTGACCAGCGGTTCCGCGTGCTGGACGAGACACCCACAATTCCGGCCCGCGCGATCGGGCTGCAGGATTTCGTGGGCACAGGCGTTTATTCCGGCGAATATGTTGTTGCGACCAAGTCCTTTGGGGAAAAGTTGAAAGGCACTGTCGGTCTGGGATGGGGGCGCTTTGGCAGTGCGAATGGGGTCACTAACCCTTTGGGCGCAGTTAATAGCGCTTTCGAAACGCGCCCGAAAAGGGACTTTGGCAAGGGCGGCGAAGTCGAGTCCAACCAGTGGTTTCGTGGCGATATGGGGGTCTTCGCAGGGCTTTCCTATCAAGCGACGGACAAGCTGTCTTTTAAGGTCGAATATTCGTCCGACGACTACTCATATGAGCGAAACCGCACTGCTCCGCTGTTTGATCGGGCTTCTTCGGTCAATTGGGGCGTGAATTATGAGGTGTTGGACGGGATTTCGCTTCAGGCCTACTCGATGTATGGCTCGGAAGTTGGGGTTGCGATTACGACTTCGCTAAACCCGCGGAAACCCGAGGTCTTTGGCGGTACTGAATCCGCGCCTGTCCCTGTGTTGGCGCGTGATCAAGCCACTTCTTTGGATCTTGGCTGGGAAGCGGACCCCGAAATTCGCCGCAATATCAGAACTCATACCTCGGATCTGATGGCGAATGAAAAGATGGTCCTTGAGGCCATGAAGATCACCGGCGACACCGCGACGATCTTTATCCGCACGTCGCGCTACAACACGAATGCGCAAACCATTGGTCGTGTTGCGCGCATCGCGACCGGTACTTTGCCGGCGTCGGTAAACACGATCGTGGTTGTGCCCATCGGTAACGGCCAACCTCTTTCAAAAGTTGTCCTAAGGCGACAGGACCTTGAGGACTTTGAAAGTGCGCCCGATGGCGCGTGGGAAACCTATATTCGCGCGCAGATCAAAGACGCCTATGGCGAAACCGAGGGTGCTGAATATCCTGAGGACGCCTATCCCCGGTTCTCTTGGGGTTTGCAGCCATATAGCAAAGCCAGCTATTTCGATCCGGACAATCCGATCCGTATCGGCCTTGGCGCTGCCGCGACCGCCATATTTAATATCCGTCCCGGCACCTTTATCACGGGGCGTTACAACCAGCGTCTTGCTGGTAACTTGGGTGCAAGCGGGCGCAGCGATCCGTCAGAGCTGCCGCGCGTTCGCACAGATGTTTATAAGTATCATGAGACCGAAGGCGGGATCGATAACCTGACCCTTGGTCACTATTTCCGTCCGGGCCCCGATCTTTATGGCCGGTTTACCCTTGGTTATTTCGAGACGATGTACGCGGGCGTCTCGGGTGAGTTGCTGTGGAAGCCGGTAGACAGTCGCTTGGCTCTGGGCGTTGAATTGAATGAGGTGGTGCAGCGTGATTTCGACAAAGGCTTTGGCCTGCGCGACTACCAGACCACGACTGGCCATGTGTCCGCTTATTACGCGTTTAATGGCGGGTATCTTGGCCAGATCGATGCGGGCCGCTACCTTGCTGAAGACTGGGGGGCGACCTTCTCGTTGTTTCGGGAGTTCGACAATGGCTGGTTGATCGGCGCCTATGCAACGCTGACTGATGTGCCGTTTGAAACCTTTGGCGAGGGCTCTTTCGACAAAGGGATCGTGCTGAACGTTCCGCTTGATTATTTCACGGGTAAACCTGTGGGCGGCAGTGTTGGCGGTACGATCCAGCCGATCCTTCGTGATGGCGGTGCCCGTGTCGTCGTGCCCGGACGTCTTTATGACACCGTGCGTGAGGCGCAAAACCCCGTCCTGCGTAACACTTGGGGGCGGTTCTGGCGATGAAACTACTGCGTAACTTGCTTTTGTGCGGTTCGGTGGCTGTTGCGTTGACGGCTTGCGGTTCGGACACTTCGCCCTCTGAGACCTTCGGTGAAATCAAGGCCCAAATCCAGCAATTGCGCGGGAGCAATGCGCCAGCGCCAAGCGCCGAGCAGATCAAAGCGGTTTTGACGCCTGAGGTTCGGGCGCAGTTTGGCAACCGGCCTTTCATTGTGACCACAATGGACGAGCCGCCCATTTCGGCGGGTCTGTTCCTGGTCAGCGACCGTCAGGGAAAGAAGATCTATCAAACGGTGGACAATATCGCGCTGACGTTGGACGGCGGGATTGTTGTCGCGACCCGTGGTCTTGGCTTCGACCTTATGGATGCGGATGTGCGCCAAATTCATGAGGCCATCGGGAATGGGGGTGGGCGATCCGCACGCGTCCATCGCTATCTAGATGGCGAAAACCACACAGTATTGCGTGCCTTCGATTGCGTTATCGAAGTCCAAGGGACTTCGGTCGTCGAAAAATGTTATGGGTATGACACAGAATTCGAAAACACGTATCGAACCAATCAGGCAGGAGCAATCGTAGCCTCTCGCCAATGGCTCGGACCGGAACGCGGCTTTATCTCGATCGAAGATCTGGGATAAGCGCCTGAATAGAAACCGATTGAACCCGTATCCGGCGTATCAACGCGCCGGATATGAATTGAGGGGACCCGATGCTAGCTAGAGCATTCGCTATTCTTGGACTTTCATTTGTGACCGGTTGCGGCGCGATTTACGTGCCGTCAAAAGTGTCCGACGCGAACGGAAAAGTCCGTGTCGTTGCTCTGAACGCAGAAAGCGTTCTGGCGGCGAACACCTCTGTCTATCAGCCAAAGCAACTGCCCGCGGTGTTTTTCCAGACTGCCGGTAGCGCTGGTCTGGCTCAGGCGGCGCGCCCTGCTCCCTCGCCAACATTGGACCGGCCATCGCGCCCTGCCTCGCTTGAACTGCGCGAACCCCCAGTGGTGCCTTCGGCCCCATATGAGATTGGCGTCGGGGATGTTCTGCTGTTGGCGACGCGCGATGTGGGCAACACCATCGAAGAGCTTAGCGGCCTTTTGGCCGCGCAGAACCGTCGTCAAGGCTACACTGTTCAGGATGATGGCGCGATTGCGATCCCCGATGTGGGCCGCGTGCCCGTTGCGGGCCTGACTTTGGAAGAGGCTGAAGCACGCCTGTTCCAACGCCTTCTGGACAACCAGATCGACCCGACCTTCAGCCTTGAAATTGCTGAGTTCAATTCGAAAAGTGTCTCGATTGGCGGTGCCGTGGGTCAACCTGCGATCATCCCGCTTAGCCTGTCGCCCGTGACGCTGGATCAGGCCCTGTCGGCGGCCGGTGGCATCCAGACCCCCGATCTGGACTATGCCTCGATCCGGATCTATCGCGATGGCAGCCTCTACCAGATTCCGCTGACCGATTACCTGCAACGGGCAAATCTGCAAAAGACCCGTCTTGCTGCCGGTGACAGTATTTTCGTGGATACCGAGTATGAACTGTCCCGTGCGCAGGCCTATTTCGACGAGCAAATCCAGATTGCCCAGTACAATCAGACCGCTCGGATTCAGGCCCTGAACGAGCTTCAGGCCGAGGTTAATCTGCGTCGTGCAAACCTGCAGGAAGCCCGTGCGAACTATCAGGCCCAGTCGGACTTTGACGCGGTGGATCGTGATTACGTCTATGTGACCGGTGAAGTCAGCAAGCCCAACCGTTTTGCCCTGCCCCTTGGCCGGACGGCATCGTTGGCGGATGCAATCTATAATGACGGCGGCTTTTCTTCGAATACCGGAAACCCTGCGCAAATCTACGTGCTGCGGGCGTCCAATGATCCTGCCGCCTTTGGTGCGGTCACGGCTTGGCATCTGAACGCCCGCAATGCGGCGAACATGACGCTGGCGACAAGGTTCGAATTGCGCCCGAATGACGTGGTCTTTATCGCCGAACAGCCGGTGACCCGTTGGAACCGCACAGTCCAACAGATCGTCCCGTCGCTGCTGTCTCAGGGCATCAGTGTCGCGAGTGCGCAGTAACCGGCGACATGAAAGAAACAATCGCGGAAAGGCTCGCAGAGATGCGGGCCTTTTTTCACATTTTTCTTAGCAAAATTGCGAAAAAGTCGCTGGATTCAGCCCATAATGGCATGTTTCTTTTGGCATTCCCTCCCAATCTGGATATATCGAAGCCAATTGTGACCACTGATCTCACAGTGATATTTCGTTAATCCTCGTGACCAGCTTTTACCCACCCGTTTTGCCCAATCAGTGTATGGGCCCAATACCGGCTCGGAAGTGAAATCTATCAATGCTTAGCCCTAATCAACCGCTCCAAAATTTGAACGAAGCCGATGATGAAATCGACCTTCTGGCGCTTCTTGGTACGCTTTGGCGCGGGAAAATCTGGATCCTCGCCGCGGGCCTTGCCGCTCTGATCATCGGTGCGTGGTATGTTTTGTTCGCAGCGACCCCGATGTACACCGCAAGTTCCTCGGTGGCGTTGGAAAGCCGCGAACAGCAGGTGATGGACATAGAAAGTGTCGTCACTGGCCTTAGCGGCGATACGTCAACCATCAACACCGAGGTTGAAGTTCTGCGGTCGCGCGAATTGATTGAACGCTTGGTGCTGGACCTCAAGCTTCAGAACGATCCGGAGTTCAATCCGTCCCTTCTGCCCGAGCCCGCATTTTCGGTTGGCAAACTGGTCGGTTTCATCAAAGAAGCGGTGTTGGGAGAGGCCGAGGTTGTTGAACCCTTGGAAGAACAGCGTGTGATCGATGGGGTCGTAAGCCGTGTTCTGAGCCAAGTTTCGATCTCGAACCTGCGTCAGAGCTATGTGTTCACCATCACAGTGCAAACCGAAGAGGCACGCAAATCCGCCAACATCGCGAACCGGCTTGCGCAGCTCTACATCGACGATCAGGTGCGCGTAAAATTCGAGAAAACAGAACAGGTTACCAAATGGCTGAGTGAGCGGGTCGTGGATCTGCAAATCTCGCTGGAAGACTCTGAAGAGCGTTTGAAAACCTTCGTCAGCAACGCCGACCTGATCAGCCCGGAAGGCCTGATCGCTGTTAACCGCCAGCTCAAAGAACTGCGTGAACGTCGCGCTCTTCTGGAGACTTCGCTTGTTGCGAAGCAGGAAGAAATTGCGGGTTACAAGGACTGGCTTGCCACCGGTGACTTCGCGGCATTTGCGGCCGCAACGCGTGACGACATTCTGAATCGTCTGTTGCTGAATGGCACTGAAGAAGAAGTCCAGAAAAGCCGTCTGGAAACACGGGCGCAGACCTTGATCGCTCGGGCCGAAGGGGAAGCTGATCGGATCAGCGGCCAGATCGCAGCCTTGGGTGTTTCGATTGAGGAAGTCTCAGATCGGGCCGCGCGTCAGTCTGACGAATTGGTCAAGCTGCAGCAGTTCGAACGTGAAGCCGAGGCCAGCCGACTGATCTATGAGGCGTTCCTCAGCCGCTTGAAAGAAGCCAGCGTTCAGCAAGGCATCCAGCAGGCCGATAGCCGCATTCTGAGCGAAGCGGTGATCCCGAACGATCCTTCAAGCCCCAAGAAAGGTCGCGTTTTAGCCTTGTCGCTTATTCTTGGCCTGATGGTCGGTTCAGGTGGCGTTCTTGCGAAAGAGATGACCCAGAACACCTACCGTCTGGCCGAAGATCTTGAGCAGAAGACCGGTTATGCGGTGATCGGTCAGATCCCGACCATTCCGGCGCGTCGCCGTTCGAACGTTCTGAAATACCTGACGGATAAGCCCAACTCTGCGGCGGCCGAGGCGATCCGGAACCTGCGTACCTCGCTGCGATTGGCGAATATCGACCATGACCCGAAGGTGATCATGTCCACGTCCTCGATCCCCGGGGAAGGTAAGACAACACAGTCGATCTCGCTGACCCAGAACTTTGCGGGGCTTGGTGAAAAGGTGCTGTTGGTGGAAGGCGACATCCGCAAGCTGGTCTTCCGCGAGTATTTCGACATCAAGAAAAAGCACGGTCTTCTGTCTGTGGTGTCCGGCGACATCCCGCTTGAGGATGCGATTGCCTACAACGACACCCTGAAGGCCGACATCCTTTTCGGTGAAAAGTCGACGATCAACGCGGCCGATTTCTTCTCTTCTGCCAAGTTCGGCGAGTTCATCGAAATGCTTCGCAGCAAATATGATCGCATCATCATCGACACCCCGCCGGTTCTTGCGGTGCCAGATGCGCGAGTGATCGGGCAAAAGGTCGATGCGATCCTCTATACGGTCCGTTGGGACTATACCATGAAGCGGCAGGTTACCGATGGTCTGCGTACTTTGGAGACCGTTAACCTGCGTCCTTCCGGCCTTGTCCTGGGCCAGATCGATAAGCGTGGAATGAAGCGCTACGGTTATGGTGACTACTACGGCGCCTACCACAGCTACTATGAAAGCTGAGAATCATGTGGTCCTACTTACGGTTGAAAGTGTGGCCGCGTTGACAACTAAAAGTTTATATCTTGATATTGCTTGATTAATTGACGTTTCGAAATGTGTCTTAAGGGCCGTAATGGTAGCCTTTTTAACGTAAATTTCGGAAATGCACTTTTCATAGGCCTCTCTGGTTTGCTATTAGATTTGCAAGCCTTTCAGATGGAGAGTTTCCATGAAAAACCTACTTCTCGGTACAACGATTGCTTTGTTTCTTCCCGCTGCAGTTATGGCACAGGGTGGCGCGGGCGCCGCTAGTGTAAGCTCTGGTGGTGCAGGCGCCGGTGCTGGCGCAGGTGCTGCTGGCGCAGGTGCAGGTGCTGCTGGTGCAGGCGCTGCCGGTGCCGCTGGTGCCGCAGGCGCTGGTGCTGCCGCTGGTGCCGCAGGCGCTGGTGCTGCCGCCGCTGCAGGCGGTGTAGCTGCTGCCGCAGGTGCCGCTGGTGCCGCTGCTGCTGCCATCGGCGGTCTGGGTGCCGTTGCTGTC
>JAYZYX010000055.1:0-5709 GCA_036139795.1 Pseudomonadota bacterium
GCCGCGTTTGTGGATCTGGTCGGCGGCCATGCCCGCGATGGGCTGATCGCAGAACCGGATATCCTGCCCCCGCGTCGAATGCAGCCCCGTCAGGCTACGCAGAAAGGTGGATTTCCCCGCCCCGTTCGAGCCGATGATCGCCACGGTCTCGCCCGCTTCGACGGTCATATCGATCCCGAACAGCGCCTGAAAATCGCCGTAGTGGGCGGTCAGGCCCGATACCTCAAGCAGCTTGGTCATCAACCGAGATCCCCATATAGATTTCCTGAACCATCGGATCGGCCATCACCGCACGAGGGGCACCCTCAGCGACGATCTTGCCGAAGTCGATGACGATCAGCCGGTCCACCACCGCCAGCAGCGCGTGAACGATGTGTTCGATCCAGATGATCGAGACCCCACTGGCGTGAATGGCCTGAATGGTCTCGACCAGCGCGTGACATTCGGCCTCGGTCAGACCGCCCGCGATTTCATCCAGTAGCAGCAGCTCAGGACCGGTGGCCAAGGCGCGGGACAATTCCAGCCGCTTGCGTTCCAGCAAGGTCAGGCTGCCTGCGGGGCGGTTCGCTTTTGGTAAAAGGCCGGTGCGTTCCAGAATGTCACGGCAGGCCTCACGAGGGTCGTGGTGCCCTGCCCCGCCAAAGGATGAGGCGACCAGCAGGTTTTCAAACACCGTCATGCCCACAAAGGGGTGCGGGATCTGGAAAGATCGCGCAATGCCTGCACGACAGCGGGCCGAGGCAGGCTGCGCGGTCACATCCTGCCCCTTGAACATCACCGTGCCGGAAGACGGTGCCAAGGCCCCGCCGATCAGGTTGAACAGGGTCGATTTCCCCGCCCCATTGGGGCCGATGATCCCAAGCGCCTGCCCCTTGGGCAGATCAAAAGTCAGGTTGTCGGAAACGGTCAGGGCGCCGAAGGATTTGTTCACGCCCGTTAGCCGAAGAATAGGCTCCATCCTCTCTCCTTTCTGAAATAAGGGGCCGGAGCGCGTATGGGACGCTCCGGCAGGCTCCGCTTAGGCGATGGGCTTCATCTCACCCGTGGTGGGGATTGCCGGCATGTGGGAATTGGTGACAATCTGTAGCTCCGGCTCCCCGCCGTTCAGCTGCCACTGCCCACCGGCAAGCGGAGTTTTCGAAACGCTTGGCACGGGGCCGGCCTGGAAGTTCACAGGACCGAAGACCGTGTTCAGATCGGTGCCGCGGATCGCCTCTGCGATGCTTTCGGGACTGTCCAAATCCTGACTGCGGCTCAGACTATCGATGACCACTTCGAACAGGGAATGCTTGGCCCCCAGCGGCATGGTCCACGGCTTGCCGGTCGCCGCCGTATAGGCATCGGCCAGCGCCTCGCAGCTTTGGCCCGAGAAGCTGGACGCATAGGGAAAGAACTTGTGCCACCAGACCTCGACCGACAGACCATCGGCGCGATTGCCCAAAGCCGCCATCGCCTGCGGGAATTCGCTGGCCTTCGCCACGTTGACCACCTTGGGGGCAAAGCCCTGCTGCGCGGCCTGCGTCCAGAAGGTGGTGAAATCCGGCGGGATCATCACGCCCGAGACAATCTCGACCCCTGCATCCTTAAAGGCGCTGATCTGTGCGCTGAAATCGTCGGTCATGTTCTGGTAGCGACCCGGATCAACCAGCGTATAGCCCGCCTGCTGCATCACAGGGGGAAAGCCAAGTTCCGGATGGCTCCAACCATTGCCGTCGGGATCGTTGGGCCACATGGCACCGACAATCTTGTTGGTGCCGATCGCGTCCCAGTGGGACATGAACACCTGAATGATGTCCTCAAGCCCCCAGAAGAAATGGTTGGTGTATTCGAACCCAACACTCGGATCGCCCTGACGGCCAAAGAAATGGGGCTGCCACGGGGTATCGTTGGTCACGCAAGGCACGCCGTTCAATTCCGCCTGATCCGCTACGGGAGTGGTTGTGTCAGGGGTCGAGGAGGCCGCGATAATGTCCACCTCATCCTCAAAGATCAGCTCTTGCGCGGCGGATGACGCACGGTTCGAGTTCGACTGGCTGTCCTTGACGATGAATTCGATCGGATGCTTCGCACCGTTGATCTCCAGCCCGTCTTTCAGGGCGTCGCGGAACTGGCCAAGAACGAAATCGTCCGGCTCGGCGAAGATCGCCAGCGGACCGGTCTTGGGCGTGACAAAGCCGATCTTGATGGGCCGCGTCTTTGCGTATGCGGGCAGCGGAAAATTCGAAGTTGCGCCAAGCACGCCAGCGGCGGCGGCGCCTTTCAAAAGGCGTCGTCTGGAAATCATGGTGTCCTCCCTCAGCGCACGGCCCCTCTGTGCGCCTGCAACTTTGCTCCATCAAAGTCGGGCGGCGGGCTGTGCTGTTTGCATTGTACCAATATACGGTACACTATACCAAAATGCAGGCGGATGGGATTCGTGTCAATAGGTTTGCTGGGGCCGCATGATTTGCCGTGCGACACGGCCAGCCGTTGAAGAAGACCGCGCATCAAGGTAGCAGTGCTAAAGCGGCCCAGGCGTTGACCCGAGGCCCGAACCAAGGAGCAGACACGTGGCTGATGACAAACCCCGCGCAAGCGACGGGCAATCCATCTCAAAGGCGATCGCGGTTTTGCGGGCGATTGCCGACAATCAGGGCTGCTCTTTAGGGGAAATCGCCAAGGCGACGGGCATGGCACGGTCCACGGTGCAGCGCATGGTCTCGGCCCTGAACCACGAAGGGTTTGTGACCAAGAACGCCGGTCACCAAGGGGTCTTTCTGGGGATGGAGCTGGCCCGCCTTGGGGCCAAGGTCAACCTGAACGCCCGCGCGCTTTTGATGCCCTTGATGGAAGAGTTGCACGCCCAGATCGGGGACAACATCGACCTGACCGCGATGGAAGACGGACGGGTGATTGTGATCGAACAGATCGCCTCGAACGAAGATATCCGCGTTATTTCCTTTGTCGGGCGGGAACATCCGGTCCATTGCACCGCCAACGGCAAGGCCCATCTGTCGCAATTGCCCCATGAGGCCGCACTGGCACTGCTGCAAGATCGCGGGATGCCCGCACTGACCGCCCATTCCATCACCGACCCTGCCCGCCTGATGGCACAGGTCGCGGCATTTGCCGAGTTCGGCCTGTTCATCGACCGCGAAGAATACGGCGTTGATGCCTGCGCGATGGCCACCACCCTGCCCGAGATTGGCGGGCGCAAACTGGCGATTTCCATCGCCATGCCCACCGCCCGATTCAAACGGCGGGAAGAGGATCTGAAGGCCGCGCTGCTGAATTTCCGGCGCGAAGTCCAGGCCCGCTTCGGCACCTCGATCTAAAAATTTCCCAAGCTCAAAGCTTTGAAAACGCACGCGCCTTGGGCGTTGCGGCGGCTCTGTGCGCGGGCTTCGCGCATCAGGCCGCTTGACAGCCTGGCCTGTTCAAATCATTTTCCGATACACTGTACCGAATAACGGTACGATTCAAGTCCGTTGAGGAGCGGACCTTTTCCACACATCCGGGAGGACCCGACATGCTATTGTTCGCCAAAATCCTGCTGACGATCTCGTCGCTTGGCTACAGCCTTATTCCCTTTGCCTTCGATTCAAACAAAACCCATTGGTTCAATCCCAGCTGGACCCCGCATGCCCGCTTTCACTGCGTCTGGCAGGTGATGTCCTACGTTTACATCGGCGTGCTGGCCCTGTTCCTGATCTGGACCGCAGGCACCAACGCATGGCCGATCTGGATCGCCGCTCTGCTGAGCGTGTGCGCCTACGGGGGCTTTTGGACCGCCGTTCTGATGCGCCCGATCTACGGCGGCGCATTGGTGGATGAGGTCAACGGCGTGCCCCCGTTCAAGCTGCCCGTTTTCGGCGTATGTGATGCCAACGTCACCCTCTTCACCACCGCTGTCATCATCCTGATGACTGGCTGCGCCCTGCTTGGCAGCGCCGCCTTCGTGGTCGAGGAACTGACTCAGGCCGCGCTTTAACCCTCTGATATCATGAGGAACCTGCAATGCTTTCCGACGAACAGCGTCAGGCGGCGGCTGATAGCCTGCTGACCGCCGAGCAGACCCGCATCACCGTGCCCCAACTCTCGAAAACCTACCCAGAGATGCAGATCGAGGACGCCTATGACGTTCAGCGCCGTTGGGCTGCGGGGCGTCTGGCCAAAGGGGCAAAGATCGTGGGCCGCAAGATCGGCCTGACCAGCCGCGCCATGCAGATGGCCAGCAAAATGACCGAGCCCGACTACGGCGTCATTCTGGACGATGCCCTGTTCAAGGACGGCGCTCGCATTCCCGCAGGCACCTTTATCAAACCGCGCCTTGAGACAGAGCTGGCCTTTGTCATGGGCGAGGACCTGCAAGGGGACGGCTGCCAGATGCACGACGTCATGCGGGCGACCGAGTTCGTCACCCCTGCGCTGGAAATCATAGACTATCGCACCGAAGTCCCGCGTCAGATCGTGGACACCATCGCGGATAACGCGGCCTTCGGCGCGATCGTCATGGGGGGCCGCATTTTCCGGCCCTTCGACATCGATGTGCGTTGGGTCGGCGCGACGCTGGCCAAGAACGGGGTGATTGAGGAATCCGGCGTCTCGGCCGCGATCATGGGGCATCCGGCTGCGGGCATTGCGTGGCTGGTGAACAAGCTGGCGCCGCTCGGGGATGGCCTGAAGAAGGGCGATATCGTGCTGGGTGGCTCGTTCACGCGGCCCGTCGATATTGCCTCATGGGATGTGATCTTTGCGGATTACGGCCCGCTCGGGTCTATCGGCGTCAGCTTCGAATAACAGGAGGGCGGCTTTGGCAGACCCATACAAGAACGCCTTCAAGGCCGCCCTGAAAGAGGGGCGGCTGCAACGGGGCATCTGGTGTACCCTGCGCGATAGCTTGGCGGCAGAAATGATGGCCGATTGCGGCTTTGACTGGATGATGTTCGACACCGAGCATTCGCCGATGGACCCGATCTCGGTCCTACCGCTGTTGCAGGCGGTCGCGCCCTATCCGGTCTCGCCCATTGTGCGGCCCGGATCGCTGAACGCGGCAGAGATCAAAAAGCTGCTGGATCTGGGGGCGCAGACCCTGCTGATCCCCTATGTGCAGAACGCCGATGAGGCCGCGCAGGCGGTGGCCGCTGTGGATTACGCGCCTGCGGGAATTCGCGGGGTGTCCGGCGTCACGCGGGCCACGCGGTTCGGCAAAGTGGCGGGCTATCACAAACAGGCCCGCTCTGAGATTTGTCTGATCGTGCAGGTCGAAACCCTTGAGGCGCTGGACCAGATTGAAGCCATCGCTGCTGTGGACGGGATTGATGCCATCTTCATCGGCCCCGCCGATCTGGCGGCCAGTATGGGCCACGTGGGTGAGCCATCGCACCCCGACGTGACCAACGCGCTGCTGGACGGCATCCGCCGGATCACAGCCGCAGGCAAACCGGCGGGGGCGCTAACCACATCGCCGCAGGTCTATGACGCAGCGATCAAGGCCGGAGCAGTTTTCATGTCCAAACATGTGGATATGGTCGCCCTGCGCAACGGGCTGATGGGTTAAGGAAAAGGGCGGACTGAGGTGCCGCCCTTCTTCACTTGCGCAGCTCTATCCGCCGCGTGTCGTCGCTTCGCAGCACTTGCGGCCACGGCGCGGGCAAATCGCTGGCGTAGAACGGCTGGATGAACCAGTCAGGCCCCAGCCCGTCATAGTTTATCGCAACTGTCAGGCTT
>JAYZYX010000056.1:0-5981 GCA_036139795.1 Pseudomonadota bacterium
CGGTGCAGATTGCGAACTATCTGATCAATCACAAGCGCGAGCATGTGGCACAGATCGAATCCCGCTACGGCATGGCCGTGCGGATCGAAGCCGATGTTCACCTGATCAGCCCCGACTACGGCTTTGAAAAGTTCAAGAGCGCGACCCGCGTGATCGGTGCTGTTGAAGAGTCCCATGTGTCGGTGGATACCTCGATCATGGACGCGCTGGACGCGGAAATCATCGAAGAAACCGCGCCTGAGGAAGTTCAAGCCGAAGCGGTCGTTGAAGCGCCTGCGGCACCTGAAGCGGCAGGGGAAGAGACTCCCAAGCCCAAGAAGCGTCGTCGTCGTCGTCGCCGTGGTGGTAAGGCCAAGGAAAACGGTGCGGATGACGCGCAGGCAGAGGGTGATACCGATACCAATGTCGCGGATTCGGCGGACGATCAGGACAAGGATGCAGCAGATGCGCCCGAGACTGAAACTGTAGCGCCCGCCGCTGCTAAGGAAGCTGTCGCTGAAACACCCGCTGCCGAAGAGACTGCGGCTGAGGTTGCGGAAGAGGCTCCTGCAGCTGTTGAAGACACCGCTGAGGTCGAAGCTGCTGCGCCTGTGGTCGAAGAACAGCCTGCTGAAGCAGCGGCAGACCCTGAAGCGGCCGCGCCAGTTGAAGAAGCTGCGGTTGAAGAAGTGGTTGCTGAAGAAGCACCTGCCGAAGCAGAGCCTGTTGCCCAAGCGCCTGCACAAGAGGTTGTCGCTGACGAACCTGCACAGGAAGACGCACCGGCAGAGATCGCAGAAGAGGCCCCAGTTGAGGTGGTCACTGAGGCTGAGGAAACCCCAGCTCAAGAGCCCGCCGCCGAGGAAGAGGCTTCGCCGCCAAAGCCCAAGCGTAAGGGCTGGTGGAGCATGGGCTAACGCCTGAACACGAAAAGGGCGCCCCGACGGGCGCCTTTTTTGCATGAACGATAAGCGCTGACGGGGATGTGACGACCTGTCAGATGACGAAGACAGCTGAATCGCGTAGGGCAGCCATATGTTCGGAATTGACCTTTTTGATGCAGGGCTTTTGCCCGCCATGATCGTGGCGCTGGTGGCAGGGATCATCAGCTTTCTCAGCCCCTGCGTGCTGCCCATCGTGCCGCCTTATCTGGCCTATATGTCTGGCGTCAGCCTCAAGGATCTGGACAGCGACGGCGCTCCGGCGCGGGGCAAGGCGATCTTGGCTGCGTTATTTTTTGTCATGGGCCTCTCAACCGTGTTCCTGCTGTTGGGGTTTGCGGCCTCGGCCATCGGGCGGACATTGTTGCAGTATCAGGACCAGTTCAACACCTTCGCAGGTCTGCTGGTCATGGTCTTTGGCGCGCATTTTCTGGGCGTGATCCGCATCGGCTTTCTCGCGCGTGAGGCGCGTCTGGATGTGGGCGATCAGGGGGGCAGTGCTCTTGGGGCCTATATTCTGGGGCTGGCCTTTGCCTTTGGCTGGACACCTTGTATTGGCCCGCAGCTTGGCGCGATCCTGTCGCTGGCCGCGTCCGAAGCCAGTGTTGCCAAGGGCACCATGCTACTGGCGGTCTATGCCGCAGGTCTTGGCATTCCGTTCCTCTTGGTGGCGGCTTTTCTACCCAGCCTGAAGGGCTTGATGAACTGGATGAAGCGCCACATGGACCGGATCGAACGGATCATGGGTCTGCTTTTGTGGACCATCGGCCTTTTGATGCTGACAGGGGGCTTTTCGCGCTTTTCCTACTGGCTTTTGGAGCAATTCCCCGCGCTTGCCACTTTGGGGTGAATTTACCCCTGTCCATGACTTGCCGAAGGGTGTTTACTGCCGTGAAAGCAACGGGTTGGCATGAGGCCATGTATGCAAGGGCAGGTGCAGCGCAGACGGGTGTTCTACATCCCCGGGTTCGATCCCTATCCGCCTCGCCGGTATCGTGAGTTCTACCGCAAGGAAGGGGCTGAACAGGCGCGGATTTCCGGTTTTGATCTGACGATGCAGGCTGATGGCAGCGATGCCTGGCGGGTAAAGGCGCGGATCGACGGGCAGGATATAGACGCGCGGGTCGAGGTGCTGGTTTGGTCTGATATCGTCGGCCACTCGATGGATCAGGGGTTGCTGTCCACTTATCTGAAAATGTGCCGGACCGCGTGGATTTATATTTCTAGCGGGACGCTATTTCGTCTGATGCGTTTGCGGCGGGGGCCGGTGATTGCGGCCCTTTATCCGGTGGTCTTCCTGATTATGCAGCTACTGGTGGCATGTGCAGTCGCATTCGGCCTGTGGCTAGGGGTGGTGCATCTGCTGCCCTATGGCGTGTATCTGGGCGTGCCAATCGGGGCGGTAGCGGCTTGGGCTTTGCTGGATTGGTTCCGCAAGCATGACAATCGGGTTTTGGCACATTACCTGATGCTGGACTACGCGTTCTCGGCCGGTCATTGGGGCGCATATCCTGCCGCGCAAGAACAGCGCCTGTCGCAATTCGTGGACCGGATTGCCGAGGCGCTGGCAGATGAGAGCTTGGATGAGGTGTTGATCGTCGGCCATTCCTCTGGTGCCTACATGGGCGCTTCGGTTCTGGCGGACCTGATGCGGCGGGGGGATTTGGCTCGGGCAAAGCCGGCGGTCGGGTTTTTGTCATTGGGGCAGGTGGTGCCGATGGTGTCTTTCCTGCCAAAGGCTGACCGCTTGCGCCGCGATCTGCACGACCTTTCCACCTGCGAAGAGCTGACATGGGTCGATATCAGCGCTATGGGCGATGGCTGCGCCTTTGCCCTATGTGATCCGGTGGGCGTCACGGGCGTTGCGCCTGAAGGGCAGAATTGGCCACTGATGTTCTCGGCGGCGTTCTCGCGTACTTTGGGCCCCGAGCGGTGGAAGCGGGACCGCAGGCGCTGGTTCCATCTGCACTTCACCTACCTCTTCGCGCTGCCGTTCCCCGAAGACTACGACTATTTCCGTGTGACCGCTGGCCCGATGACTTTGGCAGAGCGCTATAAGGATCGCCCGCCCTCGCCATCGTGCAAACGCACCCCTGTTTCCAAGTTCCGAGGTCTGCTGTGATCCCGCCCAAACCCACGCCCCGCGCTGATCGCGTGTCCTTGTGGCGCTATATGCAGCTGTTCCGGCAGGATATCCTGTCCGCACAGCCCCAGCGGCTATACCGCGCGTGGATGGCTGAATTTCGCACGCCGTTCTTCCGGTCTTTCATGATCAACCAGCCAGAGTTGCTGGATATGGTGCTGAAAGAGCGGCCCGATGATTTCCCGAAATCTGCCCGCGTCAGTGAAGGGCTGCGTCCGCTGTTGGGGAATTCGGTCTTTGTGACGAACGGCGAGGTTTGGAAGCGCCAGCGCAGGATCATCGATCCGGCCTTCGAAGGGGGGCGGCTGCGCGATACATATCCGGCCATGTGGCAGGCCGCGCTGGCCTCGCGCGCGCGGCTCATGGGGCTGATCGGCGAAGAGGTGGACTTGGAACCTCACACAAGCCATGCGGCCGCTGATGTTATATTTCGCACATTGTTCACAATTCCGATCGAGCATGAGATTGCCAGCGCTGTCTTCGAGGAATTTCGCAGCTATCAGCGCAGCCAGCCGATCCTGAATCTGGCTGCCTTCATCCCGCTGCCGAAATGGATGCCGCGCCCTCATCGCAAGGCAACGCGACACAGCGCACGGCGCATCCGCGATCTGATCACACAACTGACCGCACAGCGGATGGAGGCGATCCGCGCTGGCACCGCGCCGGACGATTTGGCGACCAAGATCATGACCACCGCCGATCCCCTGACGGGCGAGACCTTTACCACCGAGGAAATGGTGGATCAGGTGGCGATTTTCTTCCTTGCAGGCCACGAGACCAGTGCCTCGGCGCTGGCGTGGGCGCTGTATTTGTTGGCGGCCTATCCCGAGTGGCAGGATCGTATCGCGGATGAGGCGCAGGCACTGAAAAATGGCGAATTTTCAGAGGTTTCCAAGCTGAAAGTTAGCCGTGATGCGTTCCGTGAGGCGCTGCGACTGTATCCTCCGGTTCCGATGATGGTACGGGAAACCACGCAAACCGAATGCCTGCGCGATCGCAAGGCCCCCAAGGGATCGCAGATCGTTCTTAGCCCGTGGCACCTGCACCGGCATGAGCGGCTCTGGGACCGTTCTGATGACTTTGATCCAGAACGCTGGACGACCGAGGCTGGCAAAGCTTCCAGCCGCTGCGCCTATATGCCGTTTTCTGCCGGATCGCGGGTGTGCACGGGGGCAGGGTTCGCCATGGTCGAGGGGCCATTGCTGCTGTCCCTTCTGGTGCGGGACATCCGATTCACTTTGCCGGAATCACCCCCGCCAGTGCCCGTCGCGCACCTGACTGTGCGGGCGAAAGACGGCATCCGCCTGAAACTCGCCGCCCGTTAGCGTTAAAGTTAGCGATAAATATACCATTGTTAGCGCTATAAGTCTGATAAGACCCTATGCTGATCGCGTGATATAAGTTAAAAACCCCACAGATTTTTAACTTATTGAAGGG
The DNA here is from genome assembly GCA_036139795.1 of Pseudomonadota bacterium. Classification (GTDB taxonomy): domain Bacteria; phylum Pseudomonadota; class Alphaproteobacteria; order Rhodobacterales; family Rhodobacteraceae; genus Donghicola. Next base: position 4,501 of record JAYZYX010000056.1, read on the forward strand.
ATCCCCGGGCCATGGCCAAGGACACCGTAGCTTCGACAAGCCAAGCCGAACGTATCTCCAGCGTCGCTGGTTTCATTGCGGCACTCGACCAGAGCGGCGGGTCTACTCCGAAGGCTCTCAGCCAGTATGGCGTTGAGGCGGAAGAGTATTCGACCGAAGAAGAGATGTTCGGTCTGATCCACCAGATGCGTTGCCGCATCATGCAGGCGCCCGATTTCACCAGCGACAAAGTTCTGGGCGCGATCCTTTTCGAACGCACCATGCGCGGTGAAGTGGCGGGCATGCCCGTGCCCCAGTACCTGTGGGAAGAGCGCGGCGTGGTTCCCTTCCTGAAGATCGACAAGGGCATGGAAGATGTGCAGAACGGCGCACAGATCCTGAAGCCGATCCCCGGTCTGGACGAGCTGCTGGCAACTGCCCGCGAATTCGGCATCTTTGGTACCAAAGAGCGCTCGGTCATTCATGAGGCGAACGCAGAAGGTATCGAAGCTGTGGTTGTTCAGCAGTTCGAATTGGGCAAGCAGGTGATCGCCGCAGGTCTGGTCCCGATCGTCGAGCCCGAAGTCCTGATCGACAGCCCCACCAAGACCGAAGCCGAAGCCCTGCTGAAAGCCGCAATCCTGCGTCAGCTGGACCTGCTGGAAGACGGCCAGAACGTCATCCTGAAGCTGACCATCCCCAATGAAGCTGGTCTTTACGATGATCTGGCGGACCATCCCCGCGTTCTGCGCGTTGTTGCTCTGTCGGGTGGTTACACCACCGATGATGCGTGCGAGCGTCTGTCGAAAAACACCAAGATGATCGCAAGCTTCAGCCGCGCGCTGGCTGAAGGTCTGAGCGCCAAGCAGTCGGACGATGAGTTCAACGCGGCTCTGGCGTCGAACATCAACAAAATCTATAGCGCATCGCTGTAAGGTTAGGGTGAGGTTCTTCGCCGAAGAACCTCATTTAAAAGAGTTTTCGGCGAAAACTCTTGGCACCGCGCTAGCGGCCACCGGATACGGAAAAGCCCTTCGCAGGAAGGGCTTTTTCATTTCTGCTGATAGTATTTCAGGACAAAAACCCGGATCGCCGAGGCAAGCCCTTCGTTTTCGGGATCGCGATTTGCGTCAATCTCGGCGGCAAGCTGGTTGATGGGCTTGTCCTGAGTATCAGCAATCTCGCGGAAGGCTTTCCAGAACGGATCTTCCAGCGTGACGCTGGTGCGGTGGCCGTGCAAGGTGAGGGATCGTTTGGCAGGGCGGCTCATGTATCGTCGCCATCGTCGCGCTTGTGCTGGTCCAGATGGTGGACGGCTTTGTCTTCGCGCGCTTTGTCCAAGGCTTTTTCTTCCTTGGTGCGGCCGAATTTGACCGCGTTTTCTGATGCGCGGGCCTTTTTCTCGGCCCGCGCTTTTTCTTTTCTGAACCGGTTCAGATTGACCGGTGCCGCCATTACTTGGGGCCGATCATCTGTTCGGGACGCACAACGCGGTCGAAGGT
>JAYZYX010000057.1:0-2814 GCA_036139795.1 Pseudomonadota bacterium
TTGTCGCGACCATCCGTAGCTCGGCCGATGCGGCGGAAGCCCGTGAAAAGCTGATGACCCGCCGCTGGCCTGCTCAGACCATCGCGGAATACATCAAGCTGGTGGATGACCCGACCCACACGATTAATGACGATGGCACCTATAACCTGTCCGAAGCGCAAGCCCGTGCCATTCTGGAACTGCGTCTACAGCGCCTGACCCAACTGGGTGTTCAGGAAGTCACGGACGAATTGCAGGAACTGGCGAAAGCGATCCGCGAATACCTTGAGATTCTGGGCAGCCGCGACCGTATCATGGCGATCATCGCCGATGAGCTGCGCGAAGTGCGCGCTCAGTTCGCCGTAGACCGCCGCACCGAGATAGTCGACTGGTCCGGTGACATGGAAGACGAAGACCTGATCGAGCGTGAGGACATGGTGGTGACCATCACCCAGTCCGGCTACATCAAGCGGACCGCGCTGGCTGATTTCCGAGCACAAAAGCGCGGCGGCAAAGGTTTGTCGGGCATGTCCACCAAGGATGATGACGTTGTCACCACCCTTTTCGTGGCCAACACCCATACTCAGTTGTTGTTCTTCACCACCGACGGCATGGCCTACAAGCTGAAGTGCTGGCGCCTGCCCCTTGGTGGCCGGACCGCGAAGGGCAAGGCGATCGTCAACATTCTGCCGATCCCGACCGGTGTGTCGATTGCGGCGATCATGCCTGTTGACCGTGATGAGGATGATTGGGACGATCTGCAGGTGGTCTTTGCCACCAGCGCCGGTGATGTGCGCCGGAACCGTCTGTCGGATTTCACCAATGTGCGCCGCAACGGCAAGATCGCGATGAAACTGCCCGAAGACGGCAGCGTCAGCCTTGTGAACGCGCGTATCTGCTCGGAAGACGATGACGTGATGCTGTTCACTGACTCGGGCCGTGCGATCCGCTTCCGCACGACTGATGTGCGCGTCTTCAACTCGCGCGAGTCCACCGGTGTGCGTGGCATCAAGCTAAGCGGCGAGGATCATGTAGTTTCGATGTCGGTGATCCGCCACTTTGAAGCCTCGCCAGATGAGCGAGCGACCTATCTGAAGATGCGCCGTCTGATGGCGGGCGTGACTGAAGACACCGAAGCTGATGAGGATGAGGGCAACGCAGACAGCGCCCTGCCCCAGGAACGCTACGCTGAAATGTCGGCGGCAGAGAACCTGATCCTGACCATCACTGCGGGCGGCGCGGGTAAACTGTCCTCTAGCCACGATTACCCTGTGCGGGGTCGCGGCGGCATGGGTGTCTCGGCGATGGACAAGGCGATGCGCGGCGGGGCCATCGTGGCATCCTTCCCCGTAGAGCTGGATGACCAGATCATGCTGGCCACCTCGAACGGCCAATCGATTCGCGTTCCGGTTGATGGCATCTCTTTCCGCTCGCGCAGTGCGGGTGGGGTTCGTGTCTTCAACACTTCGGCAGGCGAGCATGTGGTTTCGGTCGCAAGAATCGCGGATCAGGCTGATCAAGACGGTGATGAGACCGGTGAAGATAGCTAATAACTGATAAAATCCGTCAAATTTGACGGAAATCGTTGAAACTTTTCGGGCGTCTCTTACGTTTAAGTAAGGGACGCCCGTTCCTTTTGACACCGTCTACGGCCTAATGGACCTTGAATGCCTAAATTCCAGAACTGGGATGACCTTCGTTACCTGATTGCGCTGTATCGCACAGGTAATATGGCATCAGCAGCAGCACGGTTGAATTCGAACCCGGCAACGGTCTCGCGCCGGATGACCCGCTTGGCCGAAGCATTGGGCTATCCGCCATTTGAAAAGCGGCCCGATGGGTGGGAACTGAATCCGCGCCTGCATACGATCGTTGAACATGCCATCCAGTTTGACGGAGAACTGGCGTCTGCGATCAGTCAGGAATCACAAGAAACTGAGGGTGAGCTCACAGGAAACGTGACAATTTGTTGTCCGCCCATCCTTGCGACCCACATGCTGTACCCAAAACTAAACGAGTTTTTGCAGCAACATCCTCGTATCCATCTGAACTTCAAGATGGAAGCATTGCAAGAAAACCTGAACGAAAACGATGTCATCATCACTTTCGTACAACCGACACAAGGGCGACTGATCTCTTCCGCTGTGGGGGAGATGAGCTTTGCCCTGTATGAAAACAAAGCTGCGAGGGGGACCAATCAATGGGCTGGCCTGACGCGCGAGTTTGATAAACAAGGCCCGATGCGGACCGCACTAGACTATTGGGCAACAGAACCGATTGTCCGCGTCGATAGCTTTCAATCTCTGGTCCAAGTGGCAGCTGTGTCTGGCCTATCCGCGCCACTTCCCTGTCTTGTCGGCGATCCTGATCCCAATTTCGACCGCATCAAAGACGGGCCAGAAATCGCGACCTACAAGATGTACCAATGCTACCATGAAACCCGCCGATCCGATCCTGTTCTGAAAGTGGTTCGTGAATGGCTGCGTGACACAATCTTGGCGTACACGCGCAACATCTGACCCCTCAAAGTATTCTATTTTTGCAACGCCGCCCTTTAAAATAAGGGCGGCGTTTTGCGTTTATTGGTCGAATCCCACACCTAAGGGGACGTCCGTTCGCCCACAACCTACCCACTCTCATGAGGGAGTGACGCGATAACTCCACAACCCTCGCCATGTGTCCAGATGCAGACCGTCCTTCGATTCCGGTACCGTCTAATGGTCGGAGCGCTGCTCAAAACAGCCTCCATTACTTGGTTGGTGGAAACAATCGTCTAAGTTTTTAGGGGATTGGTCCTGTTTGTTAAGCAGTACCGAATATATCTTTCCAGACCAG
>JAYZYX010000058.1:0-10482 GCA_036139795.1 Pseudomonadota bacterium
GAAACTGGCAGGTTCGATGTCTTGCATGGCCAAACCCTTTGAGGATCCGAAAGTATACTTTGTGATTCCTCTTTATGGACGAAACCAAGCAAAAGACTGGGCGATGGTGTGTCGCAATCTCGCGACAACGCTTGCGTCTCTGATTCAGCAAACCGACCCAAACTGGCAAGCGTTTATCTGCAGCCAAGACCGGCCAGAAGGATTTCCGGACGACCCCCGTATTCATTACATTCCTTTTGAAGGAGAGTATGCGAGGCAAGCGGCCGAGAAAGATGGCTTTGACAACGCACTTAAGAAGAAGTGCGTCTTTGATCATATGAACCGCCATTGTCGGGCTTCCGGCTACCTATTTCAACTTGATGCGGACGATATTCTTCACCCGAGTCTGGTCGAGTATATCAGAAGCGACAACAACGGGACCGGCTACATCATTGATCGCGGGTACATGTGCCACGCTGAGACGTATGAAATGGGTTTTCTGCAACCATGGAGCTTAAGGCATTTTCGTGCAAAACCTTTCTACAAGCACTGTGGATCATGCGCGGCGCTTCGGCTTGACATGTCGAAAGGTGTAGAAGGGAATGAACACATCGCCAAACGGGGAGCGCATAAATCTCTGCCTGAAACAATGCGCGGTTTTGAGCTACCGCTATCGCCGATACCCTTTCACGCAGCTCTGTACATGGTGGGGCACGGCGAAAACATGAGAGAGCGCCGCGGCAAAATTCAAATGAAATTCAAATACATCAGACAGAACCTGGTAAAGGACCATCTTGTCACCAGCATTGTGCAAGAGTTCGGGCTACCGGCTTTGAAATGACCACCTCTGTCGCCATTGCCATTGCCACGCGCGGACGGCCCAAGATGTTCCGCGACTGCCTGCAAAGTCTTGCGCGGATGCAACTGCCTGCGCAGACGGCGCTGACCTTCCTGCTGGTTGAGAATGACAAGACCCTGACCATCTCGCCGCTGGCTGAAGAGCTTGCCAGCCTGATGGGGGACGCGCACCGTGTCGAGGCGCTACTGGAACCCGAGGCAGGCATCCCGTTCGCCCGAAACAAGGCCCTGGATCGCGCTCAGGAACTGAACTGTGACTGGCTGATCTACATCGATGACGACGAAGAGGTGGACGCCGACTGGCTCCTCGCCCTGATGCGCGGCGCGCAGCAGCAGCAGTTTGATCTGGCCGCAGGTCCCGTCGAACAGCTTGCCCCCGAAGGCACCCTCTCAAAATCCGAACAGGCGGTCTTCGACTACTTCATCGCCGAGGGCCAAAGACGCCGCAATATTCGCGAATCGCGTTTGCATTCTGGACAGGCCGATCGGAACGATATTGCCACCAACAACTGGATCGGGCGGCTTTCTGCCTTTCGTGCGGCAAATCTGCGCTTCGATGAAGGCATGCGCTACACGGGCGGATCGGACACCGATCTGTCGCGCCGCGCCAAGGCTGCGGGCCTGAAAATTGGCTGGGTTCCCGATGCCATCGTGCGTGAGGTGATCCCCCAAAGCCGCCTGACCTATCGCTACGTCTATGATCGCTCGCGCAGTCAAACTTTGGCGAAATACCACATTCGTTATCGCAAACAGGGCCGTCATCCAGTGGTCAAACCGCTACTTGATGCTTTCGTGAAAGCTGTCGTCGGCAGCGTCAGATTGCTGATCGGTCTGACCGGAAACACCCGTATGCGGATCAAGGCCATGCGCACCCTCGGGGTGGCGATGGGTTGGACCCAAGGGGCCCTTGGGGCGCAAAGCCAACTGTATCGGAAAATCCAAGGAGGCTGATCCCCTCTTGCATTCCGCGCGATTGCGGGCGACCATCTGAACGCTTGTTCAATTCAGGCGAACGGAGGGGAGGCCGTAGCATGGATTTTTCACTGACCGAGGAACAACAGGCCATTTTCGATATGGCCCGCGCCTTTGGCGAAGACCGCATTGCGCCCAACGCGCAGGCTTGGGAAAAGGCGGGCACCATCCCGCGCGAGTTATGGGATGAGCTGTCCGAACTTGGCTTCGGCGGCCTTTATGTCAGCGAAGAGAACGGCGGCGCCGGTCTAGGCAGACTGGATGCCACGCTGGTCTTTGAAGCCCTTTCGATGGCCTGCCCGCCCACGGCGGCGTTCTTATCGATCCACAACATGTGCGCCCGCATGCTGGATGCCTACGCCAGCGACGATCTGCGCAACCGCTACCTGCCGGACGCCCTGACAATGGCGAACTTCATGTCCTACTGCCTGACCGAGCCCGGCTCGGGCAGCGACGCGGCCGCTTTGCGCACCACCGCCAAGCTAACCGATGAAGGCTATGTGCTGAACGGCACCAAGGCGTTCATCTCGGGCGGCGGTTATTCGGACAGCTACATCGTCATGGCCCGCACGGGCGAGGATGGCCCCAAGGGCGTATCGGCCTTCGTGGTCCCCAGCGATGCGCCGGGCCTCAGCTTTGGTGGCCTCGAAGACAAGATGGGCTGGAAAGCACAGCCCACCCGTCAGGTCCAGATGGATGACTGCCTGATCCCTGCCGCGAACCTTCTGGGCACCGAGGGCCAAGGGTTCAAATACGCGATGGCGGGCCTTGATGGCGGTCGCCTGAACATTGCCGCCTGCTCGCTTGGTGGCGCACAGGCCGCCCTGAACGCCACGCTCACCTATATGGCCGAGCGTAAAGCCTTCGGCAAAACGCTGGACCAGTTCCAGGCTCTCCAGTTCCGCCTTGCGGATATGGAGATTGAACTACAAGCCGCCCGCACATTCCTGCGGCAAGCTGCTTGGAAACTGGACAACAAGACGCCCGATGCCTCGCGCTACTGCGCTATGGCCAAGAAACTGGTCACCGAGACCGGCAGCCGCGTGGCAGACCAATGCCTGCAACTGCATGGGGGCTACGGCTATCTGGCAGACTACGGGATCGAAAAACTGGTCCGCGATCTGCGCGTCCACCAGATCCTTGAAGGCACCAATGAAATCATGCGCGTGATCGTGGCGCGCCAAATGACGGCACCGCAATGACAGACGACGTCAACATTCGCATCGAAGGCCGCGCGGGCCGGATCACCCTGACCCGCCCCAAGGCGCTGAATGCCCTAAGCCACGAAATGGCGCTGGCCATCGCGCAGGCCCTCAAAGACTGGCAGGATGATCCGTCCGTCGCTCTGGTCCTCATCGACGGCGAAGGGGAACGTGCTTTCTGCGCCGGCGGCGATATCGCCGAGCTTTACCGGCAAGGGACCGAAGGCATTTTCGGCCCTGCGCGGCAGTTCTGGTCCGACGAATACCGGATGAACGCCCATTTCGCAGAATACCCCAAACCGGTGGTCAGCTTTCTGCATGGTTTCGTGATGGGCGGCGGCGTGGGCCTTGGTTGTCACGGCAGCCACCGCATCGTGGGCGACAGCAGCCGGATCGCCATGCCCGAATGCGGCATCGGCCTGATCCCCGATGTGGGCGGCACCTACCTGCTGTCCAAAGCGCCCGGCCAGCTTGGCCCCTACTTCGGCCTCACCGGCGCGCGGATGACCGCGCCTGACGCCATCGCCGCAGGCTTTGCCGATGCCTATATCCCCGAAGACCGCTGGGACGCGCTCAAGACGTTGCTGGCAGACACGGGCGACATCACCGCGATCGACAGCCACATCGCGCCCCTGCCCGATAGCCCAATCGCACCTTTGCAAGACCAGATTGACCAGCACTTCAGCGCCGCTGATGTTCCCGCGATACTGGACAGTCTTACCGCGGCAACCAGCGACTTTGCGCAGGACACATTAAAGTCCCTCGGTCACCACGCACCGATGGCCATGTGCGCCACGCTCGCCCTGATCCGGATGGCGCCCAAAGACATTCGCGAAGCCCTGACCAACGAATATCGCTACACCTACCGCGCACCGGAAGAAGGCGATTTCCTCGAAGGTATCCGCGCCCAGATTATCGAGAAGGACCGCAACCCCAAATGGCATCACGCCAGCGCCGCCGAGGTTCCGTCCGAACAGCTACAGGCCATGCTTGCGCCCCTTGGGCAGGATGACCTGACTTTCACTTCTTTATCGTAAAAATACTCATCATCACGCCACCCAACTCGGGCGGCGCTTCAGAATAGCACCCCACCGGCTCTCAGGGAGGAGACCCACATGCGGATCGGATTTATCGGCCTCGGAAACATGGGCGCACCTATGGCACTGAACCTCATTAAGGGTGGCCATGACGTGCTTGGCTATGACGCGGCAGGCCACATCGACGCCGAGGTTCCTCAGGCCGACAGCGTGACCGCGGCTGTCAAAGACGCAGATGTTGTCATCACCATGCTGCCCAACGGCGCGATCCTGCGTCAGGTGACCGACCAGATCTTCGGCATCATGCAGCCGGGCGCGGTGCACCTGGACTGCTCGACCGGCGAGGTGGACAGCGCCCGCCTTGTGGCGCAGCAGGCCAATGCCAAGGGCCTTGGCGCGCTGGATGCCCCTGTTTCGGGCGGCGTAGGCGGCGCGGCGGCTGGCACGCTGACCTTCATGGTCGGCGGCTCGGACGAGGCCTTTGCCACCGCCAAACCGCTCTTTGACATCATGGGCCAGAAAGCCGTGCATTGCGGCCCCTCGGGCAACGGTCAGGCGGCCAAGATCTGCAACAACATGATCCTCGGCGTCACCATGATCGCCACCTGCGAGGCCTTTGCCCTTGCGGATAAGCTTGGTCTGGACCGACAAGCGATGTTTGATGTGGTCTCGACCTCATCGGGGGCCAGCTGGTCGATCAACGCCTATTGCCCTGCCCCCGGTGTTGGCCCCCAGTCCCCTGCGGACAACGACTACAAGCCGGGCTTTGCGGCGGACCTGATGCTGAAAGACCTGCGCCTTAGCCAGATCGCCGCACAGGACGTGGACGCGGATACGCCCATGGGGCAACTGGCCCGCGATCTCTACACACAGTTCGTCGAGGAAGAAGATGGCAAGGGCCGCGACTTCAGCGCCATGCTGCCGCGCTTCTCGGGCCGCAGCCGCCCGTAAACGCCGCTCACCTTTGCGCGAGGCGGGAACAGACCGCCCCGCGCGCCGCGTTGTATCCTTGAGAAATGGAAAGGATACGACCATGAAAGCAACATCCCTTGCCCTGATTGCCGCACTCGCCGCCCTGCCCCTTGGCTCTGCCGCGTGGGCTGGCCCGGGAAACGCCGGCGGCTGCCCGCCCGGTCTGGCCAAGAAATCGCCCGCTTGTGCGCCACCCGGTCAGGCGAAGAAGCACGATGATCATGTGCAGCACTATCAACGCGGCGACCGGATCGTGGTCTACCAGCGCCTAGAACGCCCCACCCGCTACGGCCTAGATGGTCATGACAACTACGTGGTCTCGGACGGAAACGTCTATCGCATTAACCAAGAAACCGGAGAGGTGCTGGCCTTCATCGGGGCGCTTGCCAACTTGGTGGATTGAGACCTCACGAAGCTGTCATCGCGGGGCGCTTGGGGCCACTGTACAAAAGCAACTCCTTCATATATATTCCATTTCAAGAATATTATGTAGGAGTCGTTCATGTTTTCCAAGAATGTTGGCGGCCTTGACCGCATCGCACGGATTATCGTCGGCCTCGCGCTGCTGGCAGGCTTCATGCTGAATGCGGATGCCGCGTATCGTTGGCTCTACCTGATCGGGATCATCCCGCTGGCAACCGGCCTGATGTCCAGCTGCCCGCTGTATTCGATCTTTGGCCTGAACACCTGCCCGCGCAAGTAACGCGCTATTTGTCGAAGGGTGTGGGTCCATCCACACCCAGATGGTCGGCAAACTTAAAGCAGTAGGTCCACCACTCACTAAGCTCTTGCCGGTTGGAGGGGATATCCCATTGACCGGCATCCCAACGCTCATGCCAAAGCTGGCGCTTCTCTGCATCGGTCTTTTCGACGTAGGCCGCATTCGTGCGCCGCAGCGCTTCAGCCCGCATGTTCTTGGCGGTACCGACAAAGAAATCCATCTCGGCGCTATCGCCGGGCATCGGTGTTTGCTCGCCCGTCAGCAAGTCGATCAGAACAGCGCATTCCACAAGGCTCTCTTCAAAGGGCTGCCCTGCCGTGGCCACTACGGGCGTCAGGCACATCGCTGCAATCAAACCAATCCGCGTCTTCATAAATGTCTCCTTTCAATAAATGGAAAGAAGAAGTAACGTTCTGAATTGGCGAAGGCTGGACACGAAAAAGGCGGAACCATGAAAGTTCCGCCCTTCTCCGTTATTCGGCTGCGACCCGCTTCTTGGGCTTGAGCATATCCACCAGATAATGCCCCGTGTGGCTGCGCGGCTCTTTCGCAACGGCCTCGGGCGTGCCGGTGGCCACCACCTCACCGCCCCCATCGCCGCCTTCGGGACCGATATCGATGATCCAGTCAGCGGTTTTGATGACATCGAGGTTATGCTCGATCACCACCACGCTGTTGCCTTGCTCGACCAATTCATGCAGCACTTCCAACAGCTTACGCACGTCTTCAAAGTGCAGACCTGTGGTCGGTTCATCCAGAATATACAAGGTGCGGCCCGTGGACCGCTTCGCCAGTTCCTTGGACAATTTCACCCGCTGCGCCTCGCCCCCTGAAAGGGTCGTCGCCTGCTGGCCCACCTTGATATACCCAAGGCCCACCCGCATCAGCGCGTCCATCTTTTCGCGGATGCTTGGAACGGCGCTAAAGAACTCCTGCGCGTCCTCAACGGTCATATCCAGCACATCGGCGATGGATTTGCCCTTGAAAGTAACTTCCAGCGTCTCGCGGTTATAGCGCTTACCCTTACAGGTCTCGCAGGTCACATAGACGTCGGGCAAGAAGTGCATCTCGATCTTGATGACGCCATCGCCCTGACAGGCCTCACAGCGGCCGCCCTTGACGTTAAAGCTGAAACGGCCTGGCTTGTAGCCCCGCGCCTTGGCTTCGGGCAGACCAGCGAACCAGTCGCGGATCGGCGTGAACGCCCCCGTATAGGTCGCAGGGTTGGACCGAGGCGTCCGTCCGATGGGCCGCTGGTCAATGTCGATCACCTTGTCCAGATGCTCCAGCCCCTTGATGGTCTGGCACGGCGCAGGCACCTGCTTGGCCCCGTTCAGCCGCATCGAGGCGGTCTTGAACAGGGTCTCGATCGTCAGGGTCGATTTCCCCCCGCCCGAGACACCACTGACGCAGACGAATTTGCCCAGAGGAAAGTCCACCGTCACATCTTTCAGGTTGTTGCCCGTGGCCTTGACCACCTGCACCTTCTTGCCGTTGCCCTCTCGCCGCTCGGTCGGCACTGCGATTTCCCGCGCGCCGCTCAGGTACTGCCCGGTGACCGAGGCCGGATCCGCAGCCAATTCCGCAGGGGTCCCCTTGGCCACCACCTGACCACCGTGGACACCCGCCCCCGGCCCGATATCAAAGACGTAATCGGCCTCACGGATCGCGTCCTCGTCATGCTCGACCACGATCACTGTGTTCCCCTGATCACGCAGGTTCTTCAAGGTGGTCAGCAGCCGATCATTGTCCCGCTGGTGCAACCCGATCGAGGGTTCGTCCAGCACATAGAGAACCCCCGTCAAACCGCTACCAATCTGGCTGGCCAGTCGAATACGCTGGCTTTCGCCACCTGACAGAGTGCCCGCATTCCGCGACAGGGTCAGATACTCAAGGCCCACGTTGTTCAGGAACCCAAGACGTTCGCGGATTTCCTTCAGGATCGCGCTAGCAATCTCGTTCTTCTGCTTGGACAGCGCCTCAGGCACGGTCAGGCACCATTCATAGGCCTGACGGATCGACATCTGCACCACCTGACCGATGTGCAGACCGCCGATCTTCACGGCCAAAGCCTCATCCCGCAGACGATAGCCATCACAGGTCCCGCAAGAGCGGTTGTTCTGATACCGCTCGAACTCTTCGCGGATCCAACTGGAATCCGTCTCGCGATAGCGCCGTTCCATATTCGGAATTACGCCTTCAAAAACGCGGCTCACCTGATAAACGCGGCCACCCTCATCGTAGCGGAATTCGATTTCCTCATCGCCCGAACCATAGAGGAACACCTGCTTCACGTGGGCAGGAAGGTCTTTCCACTTGGTGTTCTTGTTAAACTCATAGTGCTTGGCGATGGCCTCAATGGTCTGAAGGAAATAGGGAGACTTCCCCTTACGCCAAGGCGCCAGCGCCCCGTCATAGACCTTCAGGTCCTCATCCGGCACTACCAGCTTTTCGTCAAAGAACAGCTCTACCCCAAGGCCGTCACACTCGGGACAGGCCCCGAAGGGAGCGTTGAACGAAAAGAGACGCGGCTCGATCTCGGGGATGGTGAAACCGCTGACCGGACAGGCGAAATTCTCGCTAAAAGTGATCCGCTCCGGCTCGCCTTCACTGGGGGCAGTCTCAAGAATGGCGATGCCATCGGCCAAGTCCAAAGCGGTGCGGAAACTGTCGGCCAAACGGGTTTCCATCCCGTCACGCACGACAATCCGGTCCACAACCACATCAATGTCATGGCGGAATTTCTTGTCCAGTGCGGGCGGCTCGTCCAACTCATAGAAGGCACCATCCACCTTCACACGCTGGAAGCCTTGCTTGCGCAGCTCTAGAAATTCCTTGCGATACTCGCCCTTCCGGTCCCGCACGATGGGGGCCAGCAGATAGGCACGGGTGCCTTCCTCCATGCCCATCACACGGTCGACCATATCCTGCACCTGCTGCGCCTCAATGGGCAGACCAGTCGCAGGGCTATAAGGTGTCCCCGCCCGCGCGAACAGCAAACGCATATAGTCGTAAATCTCGGTCACCGTCCCGACCGTGGATCGAGGGTTCTTGCTGGTGGTCTTCTGCTCGATAGAAATCGCAGGGCTAAGGCCACTGATATGGTCCACATCGGGCTTTTCCATCATATCAAGGAACTGCCGCGCATAGGCACTCAGACTCTCGACATAACGGCGCTGGCCTTCCGCATAGATCGTATCGAACGCCAGCGAAGATTTCCCCGAGCCCGACAAACCAGTGATCACCACCAGTTGGTCGCGCGGAATATCCACGTCGATGTTTTTCAGATTATGCTCGCGCGCGCCGCGAACCTCGATGTGCTTCAACTCAGCCATTCTCGATCCCCACAAGGTGACCCACATCAAATAGGCCAGCTTGGCCGAGTCTCCAACACTTCATTAAGAACTTTTTAAGAACATCCGCGCCAGAACGCCCACAACCAACTTCTTTATTGCCCAAATACTCACAATCCCGCCCACGCCACTTGCGCAAACGAAAAAGGCCCAGAGACATCCCTGCCCCTGAGCCCCGAATTCAAATCTGACAGACAATCAGATGTGGATCGCGCGATCCCACGCATCCAGCACGCTTTCGTGCATCATCTCCGACAGGGTCGGATGCGGGAAGACGGTTTCCATCAGATCCGCTTCGGTGGTCTCCAGCTTCTGGCCAACCACATAGCCCTGAATCAACTCGGTCACTTCCGCGCCGACCATGTGCGCGCCCAGCAGCTCGCCGGTCTTCTCGTCAAAGACGGTCTTGATCATACCTTCGGGCTCGCCCAGAGCGATTGCCTTACCGTTACCGATGAAGGGGAAGCGACCCACCTTGATCTTGTAGCCAGCCTCTTTTGCCTTCGCTTCGGTCAGACCAACGCTGGCGATCTGCGGGTGGCAGTAGGTGCAGCCGGCGATTGTCTCGGGCTTGACGGGGTGCGGATGACCGCCCGCGATGAACTCGGCAACCATGACCCCCTCGTGCGAGGCTTTGTGCGCCAGCCAAGGCCCTTGGGTCGCGTCGCCGATGACAAAGAGACCCTCGATGCCGGTGCGGCAGTATTCATCGGTCACAGCAAAGCTGCGGTCGATCTTCACGCCCAGTTCTTCCAGACCGATGCCGCCAGTGTTGGCAACGATGCCCACGGCCGAGATCACAGTATCAAACTCTTCGGTCTCGGTCTTGCCGCCCATTTCAATGTGCGCGACGACCTTGCCATTGCCGCGGTCAAGCTTTTTGACCATGGCCTTTTCTTTGATCTTGATGCCCTGCTTGACGAAGGACTTCTTGGCGAAGGCCGCGATTTCCGCGTCCTCGACGGGCAGGATGCGATCCTGCACTTCGACCACGGTCGTGTCGGCGCCAAGGGTATTGTAGAAGCTGGCAAATTCGATGCCGATCGCACCCGAGCCGATGACCAGCAATTTCTTGGGCATCTTCTTGGGGGTCAGGGCGTGCTTATAGGTCCAGACCAGATCGCCATCGGCCTCAAGACCGGGCAGCTCGCGGGCGCGGGCGCCGGTGGCGACGATGATGTTCTTGGCAACCAGCTCTTCGGTGCCCTTGTCAGTCTTGACGCTGACCTTGCCCTTTGCGGGAATGGTCGCACTGCCCATGATGACAGTGACTTTGTTCTTCTTCAGCAGGTGACCCACGCCACCGTTCAGCTGCTTGGCCACGCCGCGCGAACGGGCGACGACCGCGTCCAGATCAAAGCCGATCTTTTCTGCCGACAGGCCAAATT
>JAYZYX010000059.1:0-42835 GCA_036139795.1 Pseudomonadota bacterium
ACTTGGCCATCCGGTCGAGGCCTTTCTGGCCTTTGCCCCCGGTGGGCAGGCCGAGATGACAGTGCTGTCCATCGTGACAGGCGCGGACCTTGGCTATGTGGTTACCCATCACCTGATGCGCATCATACTGGTTATCATCGGTGCACCGGTGCTGGCGCGGGTGCTGCGGCAGCGCTGAACGAAAAAAGCGGGCCCTTTTAAAAGGCCCGCCCTGTTTTTCAGCGATCAATCCTCTTAAGAGGTCGCCGCCGTCAGACCCTGATCCAGATCGGCAATAATATCCGCCACATCCTCAATCCCGATCGAGATCCGCACCACATTCGGCGCAGCACCGGCTTTGATCTGCTGCTCTTCTTCCAACTGGCGGTGCGTGGTCGAGGCCGGATGGATAATCAAGCTGCGCGCATCACCAAGGTTCGCCACATGGCTAAAGAGCTTCAAGCTGTTCACCAGTTTGACGCAAGAATCATAGCCGCCCTTCACCGCCACGGTGAACAGCGCACCTGCGCCCTTGGGCACAATCCGCTGACCCCGATCATAGGACGGAGAGCTTGGCAGGCCCGCATAGGTCACCCCTTCGACACGGGGGTCTTTTTCCAACCACTCGGCCACGGCCTTGGCGTTCTGAACGTGACGCTCCATCCGCAGGCCAAGGGTCTCGATCCCCATCAAGGTGTAATGGGCGCCTTGGGGGTTCATGGTCATACCCAGATCACGCAGACCAATGGCGATCGAGTGGAAGGTAAAGGCCATCGGCCCCAGCGCCCCGTGGAAGTTCAGCCCGTGATAGGCAGGCTCGGGCTGTGACAGGGACGGGAACTTGTCGGATGCGGACCAGTCGAACTTGCCCGAATCCACCACAACGCCGCCAGTCACAGTGCCGTTGCCGGTCATGTATTTGGTCGCCGAATGCACAACCAACGTCGCGCCATGTTCGATGGGGCGGCACAGGAAGGGCGTCGCGGTCGTGTTATCCACGATCAGCGGAATGCCTGCCTTGTCGGCAATTTTGGCCATTGCATCCAGATCGGTCACATAGCCGCCAGGGTTCGCGATGGTTTCGCAGAACAGCGCGCGGGTGTTTTCGTCGATAGCGGCCTCGACCGCGGCCAGATCGTCGGTATCCACGAATTTCGCCGACCAGCCAAAGCGGCGGATGGTCTGGCTGAACTGGGTGATCGTGCCGCCATAAAGACGCGACGACGACACGACATTGCACCCCGGTCCCATCAGCGGGAACAGCGCCATAATCTGCGCCGCATGTCCCGAAGAACAGCAGACCGCCCCAGCGCCGCCTTCCAGCGCCGCCACCCGGTTGGCCAGCGCCATGACGGTCGGGTTGGTCAGGCGGGAATAGATAAAGCCCACCTCTTCCAGATTGAACAACCGCGCCGCGTGATCCGCGTCTTTAAAGACATAAGACGTGGTTTGATAAATCGGCACCTGACGCGCGCCGGTCGCCGGATCCGGCTCGGTTCCTGCGTGTACGGCCAGCGTACCAAACCCTAGTTTCTGTTCGGACATAAGCCCCTCCTCTCCCTATTTCACCAGCACCCTAGCGGAGCGCAAACCGCGTTTGCAATCGTCACGCTTCATTTGAGACAACTTGGTGATGGCGCTGCCAGCGCAGGCGACATTCTTGCGTTAAAAAGCAGGAAAATCCGGTCTATCGGATGCAGCGCCCTTGCCCCGAAGTTCGATACCGCCCTAGCCTTATGACTAGCTCACAGGACACATGACGGATGAAACTGACCCGCTATTCTGATTACGCCCTGCGCGTCAGCATCTATCTGGCGATGTTTCCCGACCGGCTGGTCTCGATCCCTGAAATCGTGAAGGCCTATGAGATGCCCCACAGCAACATGCTAAAACTGGCGACCGATCTGGTGGGCGCGGGTTTTGTGGTCTCGGTCCGTGGGCGGAGTGGCGGGTTGCGGCTGGCCTTACCGCCCGAGCAAATCACCTTGGGCCAGATCGTGCGCCATACCGAAGGGGTGCAGCCACTGGTCGATTGTACCGGATGCGTGCTGCTGCCCGACTGCGCTTTGATCGGCATCCTGCAAGAGGCCCGCGATGCCATGTTCGCGGTGCTGGACCGGCACACGCTGGCGCAGTTCGCGGGCACCGGCCCCAAGGCCCTCCAGCATTTGTTCACTGTCACCGACAGCTGATCCGTTGACCTCATTTCTGCATCGCAGAATCGAAGTGATGGCCTTCGACGCCCGTTTTTGCCTCACACGAATGCGTGAGATTTAATCATTCACCCTGAATGAAGGTTAAACTTTGACCGCCTCTTTGCCTGAAGCGGGCATTTGATACAGTTTTCGCCCGCATCACCCAAGTTTTCCCTTCGCAGTTGCAACATAGCCGTTAGCGTAAAGGGGTGCTGACAACGGCGTCAGCGCTTTTGTGGCGACAACGACGTTCCCATAACCTGTTGACTTCCCATGCATTCTGCACGGCGCATCATCATGCGCGCTACGAACGCACCAACATTTTATGAGTTTCATGACCGTACAGCCCGCCCTGAGCCAGCTACAAATCTCCCCCGCCTCTGACACCGACAACCTAAGGGTTGTGGTGATTGGCGGTGGTCCTGTTGGCGCCCGCGCGGCGGGTGCGTTGGCCGATAAAGGCCTGTCGGTCACTCTGCTCTCGACCGAGACCTTCGCCCCCTACAACCGCGTCAAGCTTACGCCCCTGCTGGCGGGCGACGTGCAATTCGGGCAGATCCTTGCGCCCGAGGTCTCGGCCCCGCGAGCCAATCTGGACCTGCGCACCGGCCTAAGAGTTACGCAAATCCTGCGCGACCAGCATCTGGTGCGCACGGCGGACGGGCAGCTTTGGCCCTATGACAAGCTGGTGATCGCTACCGGCTCGCGCGCGTTCATTCCCGGCATTCAGGGTCGCGATCTGCCCGGTGTTTTTACCTTCCGCTCGGCCGAGGATGCACAGGCGCTGCTGGCCCGATCCATCAGTGCGCGGCGGATCGTGGTGATCGGCGGCGGCCTACTGGGTCTGGAGGCGGCCCGCGGCATGCAACGCCGCCAAGCCCATGTGACCGTGATCGAACATGAAGGCCGCGTCATGCCCCGCCAGCTGGACACAACTGCGGGCGCGTTGCTGGGACAGAAAATCACCGATCTGGGCGTCGATCTGCGTACCGGCGTTGCCGTTCGTACAATCGCAGGCGAAACGCGGGTCGAAGAGGTGCATCTGGCCGATGGCACTATCCTGCCGTGCGATACGGTGATTGTCTGCACTGGCGTTCGGGCCAACACTGGCCTTGCGCGGGATGCAAGACTGCCCTTCAACCGAGGGATTTTCGTCGATGACGCCATGAGCACAGGCGATCCGGACATCTACGCCATCGGCGAATGCGCCGAACACAACGGCGTTGTTCACGGCCTTGTCGGGCCGGGGTTTGAACAAGCAGACGTCGCCGTTGACAATATTCTAGGCGGTAACAAAAGCTATCGCGGCTCGCTACCTGCCACGAAACTGAAGGTGATCGGGGCCGAAGTATTCTCCATCGGCCCAATTGAGCAGTTGGACGATGATCCCAGCGTCCGCAGTCACGTTTGGGAAAAGGACGGTGTTTATCGCCGGATTTTCCTGCGCACAGGCAGGCTGGTTGGCGCGATTGCTGTCGGCGGTTGGAGCCAAAGCAGCCGCGTGCAAAGCGCCATCGCCCAAGGCGCAAACGCCCTGCCTTGGATGGTCTTCCGGTTCCGCCGCGACGGGATGCTCTGGAGCGAGGATGCCGAAGACATCAGCGCCATGCCCGACGCGGCCACGGTCTGCAACTGCACCGGCGTATCCTGCGGCCGCCTACGCGATGCGATGAAAGCGGGCGCGAACAGCGTTGAGACCCTTGGCCAAGCCACCGGCGCAGGCAACGTCTGCGGCAGTTGCGTGCCTCTGTTGGAAGAGTTGGTCAGCGCAGGCGGTCCACCCAAACCCGTGCGCCTTTACCGCGCCATTCTGGCCCTTTCGGGGTTTGCGGCGATGGCCGCGATGGTGCTGGCACTGGCCCCGCGAATCCCCTTACCCCAAAGCTATGACGCCGAAAGCCTGCGGGTCTGGCTGTGGCAGGACAACATCACGCGCCAATGGACCGGCTTTACCTTACTTGGCCTGACGTTGGCCGCGATGGTCATCGGCCTGCGCAAACGCCTGCGGATCACCGACCGGCTGGGGTCTTTTGACGGCTGGCGGCTGGCCCACATCGCAATCGGCGCGGCATCGGCGGCAGCGCTGATCATCCACACGGGCCTACGGGCAGGCAGCAACCTGAACATGATGCTGTTCATGTTCTTTGCCCTCACCCTTGTCATGGGCGCTGTCGCAGGACTGGCAACGGGCGGCGATCATGCCTTGCGTGCACGTCGCATCGGCTCGGCCCGCAAACCCGCGCGGCGGCTGCCCACGTGGCTGCATATCCTGGCCGTCTGGCCCCTACCCGTTCTGATCCTTGCCCATGTGCTGGCAAGTTACGCGTTTTGAGGGGGGCTGGCATGACACGTACACCGCTTCTCTGGGTTGTTTGGGGTTTGATTACGCTGTTTGGCGTCGGCGCTGTGATGGCAAAGCTCTATGTGGGCGGCGATCGCACAGTGCTGCTACCCGGCCAGACCGCAGGCGCGCACCACCAGTTGGAAATCTCGTGCGAGACCTGCCACACCTCCGATGCCTTTGCCTCTCAAGCGAAGGTCCGCAAGGACATCAACAAGACCTGCACCACCTGCCATAAAGACGAACTGAAGGCCGCAAACGACAGCCACCCCAAGAAGAAATTCACCAACCCGCGCATGGCCCCCTACTGGGAAAAGATCGATGGCCGGTTCTGCACCTCTTGCCATGTAGAGCACCAGCCCGAGATCACCGGCCCCATGATGGTCACCCTACCCGGTGATTTCTGTGTGGCCTGCCATTCCGAAGGGGAACAGGACATTCGTGTGGACCGTGAAAGCCACGCCGGTTTGACCTTTGACACCTGCGCCTCATCGGGGTGCCACAACTACCACGACAACCGCGCGATCTATGAGGATTTTCTGGTCAAACACGCGGACCAGCCATGGCTGAACGCAAGCCCCGTGATCGCAGCTGCCGCCCTACCCACAGCGCCGCAACCCGAAAATGCCCAGGCAATCGAGGCCTATCTGGCCAGCGTCACTGTCAAGGACGCTGACCCCGAAATCCTGCATGACTGGGCCAGCACCGCCCATGCCGCTGCCGATGTGACCTGCACCACCTGCCACGCGCCGGAAGATCAGGCTTGGACCGATCACCCGACCCAAGAGGTCTGCGCCGATTGTCACAAGCCTGCGGCCAAAACCATGGCGCTTGGCAAACACGGCATGCGCCAGCACCCTGAAATCGCCAAGCCGCGTGATGCGAAAAAGACGCTGAAATCTCTGGGTTG
Source organism: Pseudomonadota bacterium (assembly GCA_036139795.1). Taxonomy (GTDB): domain Bacteria; phylum Pseudomonadota; class Alphaproteobacteria; order Rhodobacterales; family Rhodobacteraceae; genus Donghicola. The sequence goes on from JAYZYX010000059.1 coordinate 5,426, forward strand.
GAAAGACGCGCCCGAGGCTCTGATCACAGCCATGAACACCTACCTGAACGACCCCACGCCACCTAAGCAGATGTCCACAAATGAGGCCCTCGTGCCCCTGAAAGCGGATGCTCATGGGCTGGATGTGACCTGCTCCAGCTGTCACCTCCCCCATAAGGAAGAGCCCCAGCACACCGCTGTCAGCGCATGCCTCAGCTGTCATGATGACCAGCACAGCACCAACTATCCGGACAGCCCGCACTTTGCCCTATGGCAGGCGGAAATGCTTGGGGATGGCGTGCCCGGCAGCGGCGTGACCTGCGCCACCTGCCACATGCCCCAGACCGAAAAGAAGGGTCTGGCGGTCACCAACCACAACCAGAATGACACTCTTCGCCCGAACGAAAAGATGATCCGCGCCGTCTGTCTGGACTGCCACGGATTGGGCTTAGCCATTGATGCGCTGGCCGATCCGGCGCTGATCGCGAACAACTTTTCGGGCCAACCCATTGCCCACATCGAAAGCATCGATTGGGCGATACGTCGCGTGGAGCCCTCCGGACAAGGCGCCAACCAATGAGCGGACGGCCCCACGCATCCAGCCACCTAAAAAAAAGCAACAGGATGAGTACGTTATGACCAGCTATGGAACAAAAATCAAAGCCGCGCTGCTGTGCGGAGCCATGACCCTTGGTGGCACCTCTGTCGCCCATGCAGAAATGGAGTACCAACAGGTCTCGGATCTGCTGCATCTGGTGATGTCCTCGGACCGCACGGTCTATACCCGCATGATCGTGAACCGTCTGGCCAATCAGGAAGGTGTCATCAAAGCCTCTGAACACTTCGAGGACGAAAAAGCGTTGGTCCTGCCTGCCCAGATGTTCCGCTTTGGCGCGGAAATGGTGGCCGAGGAAACCGACGCCTTCTCGTATTCGCTGCTGTCCCTGTGGCCCATCAACAAGCAGAACGCACCGACCACCGATCTGGAAAAAGAAGGTCTGCAATATCTGGTCGATAACCCCGGCGAGAACTTTTACGGCGAGGAAGAGCTTGGCGGCGTGAACTACTACACCGCCTTCTACGCAGATGTTGCCGTCGCCGAGGCCTGCACCTCTTGCCACAACGATCACAAGGACTCGCCCAAGACCGACTTTGAAGGTGGCGACGTAATGGGCGGTGTGGTCATTCGCATTCCGATGGAATGATGCGCCGCGCGGTGATGACATGGGTGGCGCTGGCCTTAATGGCCGCGCCCGCCGTACAGGCCGAAGTGACCCTTGGGGACGTGCTGTCGCCCATGGGCCTGAAGGGCTTTGTGACCGTGGACCGTCTGCCTGTTCCTGCAGACCCTGTTTTGCAAGAAGGGCGAACGGTCTGGCAGGGCACCTGCATGGGCTGCCACGGAGGGAACAAGGCAACCGGCGCACCCAAAATCACCGCCACGAAGAAATGGCAGCCCCGAATTACACAGGGACTGCCGGTTTTGATCGATCACGCCACAAACGGATTTCTTGGAAAAACCTACGCCGAGATGCCCGCACGCGGCGCCAACCCAAATCTCAGCGACGCAGAGGTCGCCGCAGCTGTTGCCTTCATGGTGTGGGCCAGCGGTGGCGAGGATGCGGCTCTGGCCTTCATTCAGCAAAAATAAGGACCTGACTTCATGACACCCGAAAAAATCGCTCTGGTACAAGATAGTTTCAAGAAAGTGGTTCCCATTGCCGGCCCCGCCGCCGACATCTTTTACGACCGCCTGTTCGAAATCGCGCCCGACGTGCGCGGCCTTTTCCCCGAGGACATGACCGAGCAGAAGAAAAAGCTGATGCAAATGCTGGCGATCGCCGTGAATGGCCTGACCAAACTGGACGAAATCCTGCCCGCGGTTCAGGATCTGGGCCGTCGCCACAATGGCTATGACGTCACCGCAGCCCACTACGACAAAGTTGGCGAGGCGCTGATTTTCACCTTGGACAAAGGCTTGGGCGAGGCGTTCACCCCCGAGGTCAAAGACGCTTGGGTCGAAACATATGGTGCATTGGCTGGTGTCATGATCGACGCACAGGCAAAAGCCGCCTGATCACCGATGACCGGCAGCGGCGCGGGATGGCGCCGCTGCCGGGATTATCAGGGTCAGCAAATGTGCGGGATCACTGATCCTGCACCACATAGGGGTGGTCGAACCAGTGTTCTTGCAGGTTCGGCCCTTCTCCGATCCGGTCAACCACCGCAAACAGCCCCGGTGCGTGCAAGGGCGTCAGCACGCCGTGCCAGACGTTGCGATGATAATTCACCCCTTGGCCCGACGCAGTGCGAAAGGCCAAAGGCAGGCCCGGCTTGCCCCCTGCATCCGGCGCGACGATGACCAGAAACGGATGTTCTGTCATCGGCAGAAAGGCCTGACTGCCATCGGGATGCCGCTCCATCATATCCAGCGTCAACGGCAGCTTGCGCGTTTCCGCATTAAACAAGCTAATCCCAGCCCGCCCTTCATGAAAATCCAAGCGCGCACGGTCATGGAACCGGCCACAAAGACCCTGATTGATGATCTTGTCCGGCGCGCCCGAGACCTCAAGCAGATCACCGAAAGGCGCAAAGGCTGTCGCCGTCATGGGCTGGATCTGGATGGTTTGGCGCATGGATGGGGTCTCCGGACAACAGTGGTGCAGGTAGGTTTGCGTATTCCATATCTCTAAGCCAGAACCCGCGAGGGCAATTATCAAATAATTCCGAAAACTGCCTTAGGCCCCGCCCAAAGGATCGGCGGCTTTGACCGTGCCCGCGATGCGTTCGATGATGTATTCCATGAAGAGACGCGTCTTGGGGTCCTGCCGTTTGCGATGGGTGAACAGGCAGGCCATCTGCACCGGCTCAGGAGGGGTTTTCACCGCAACAGGCACCAAACGTCCCGCCTTCAGATGCTCGACCACCTCAAAGACCGGCTTCAGAATGATGCCGTTGCCCTGTAGCGCCCAATCGGTCAGCACATCGCCATCGTCACACTCATACCGGCCCGACACGCGGAACCGCTTTGGGCCATCGTCGGTCATCAGGCGCCACTGAAATTCCGTCGCCCCCGGATAGCGCAGGCTAAGGCAATCGTGACGGTCGTTGACCAAAGCCTCGCCATCCGCAGGCATGCCGCGTTTCGCCACATAAGAGGGCGCGGCGCACAGCACACGCTGCACATCGGCGATCTTTCGAATGCGCAGGTTGCTGTCCTCGGGCTGGCCCAGAAAGAACGCCAGATCAAGACCTTCGCTGGTCAGGTCCACCTTGCGATCGGTCAGCCGCAGACGCACGCTGATGTCAGGATACTGTTCCAGAAACCCGCGCACCTGCGGCGCGATCAACCGCCGCCCCAGCCCCAACGGCGCAGCCACAAAAAGCGAACCGCGCAAATTCTCGGTCAGGTCCGCGATCTTGGCCTCGGCCTCATCAACAGCTGAAAGGATCTGTAGGGCGCTACGATAAAATGACTGCCCCTGCTCGGTCGGGTGCAGGTTGCGAGTGGTGCGCTGGAACAGACGCACGCCAAGATGCTCTTCCAACTGTGCAATCCGCGCCGAGGTCACCGCAGGCGATATCCGCAAATCGCGCCCCGCACCGGACATACTGCCTAGTTCATAGACACGGACGAAGGTGCGGATATTGTCGAAGTAGGACATTGTTCGTATTTTTTTGAAACTGCTTGGCGTTGTGACCTAATAGCAGAAGCGCCCCCCGTCGCATAGGGTCGGACAAAATCGCGGAGTAAGTTGCCTATGTATGATCTTGCCATTCTTTGGGATTGGATCGCCTTTTCGGTGCGTTGGCTGCATGTCATCACCGCGATGGCGTGGATCGGGGCATCGTTCTACTTCATCGCGCTGGATTTGATGCTAAAGCCGAACGCCGCCCTGCCCAAAGGGGCCTATGGCGAGGAATGGGAGGTGCACGGAGGCGGCTTTTACCACACCGTCAAATACCTTGTGGCCCCTGCCGAACTGCCCGAGCATCTGACTTGGCACAAATGGCAAAGCTACACCACTTGGCTGTCCGGCGCGGCCCTTTTGATGATCGTCTACTGGGCAGGGGGAGAGTTGTTCCTGCTGGACCCTACCAAAGCCGAACTGGCCCTGTGGCAAGGCATACTGATCTCGGGCGGATCGCTGACCATCGGCTGGCTGGCCTATGACCAGCTGTGCAAATCCAAGCTGGGGGAAAGCCCCACGGTCCTGATGCTGATCCTCTTCGCGATCCTTGTGGTGATGTCGTGGGGGTATAACCAGATTTTCACGGGGCGCGCCGCCCTGCTGCATCTGGGGGCTTTCACCGCCAGCATCATGACCGGCAACGTGTTTTTCCAGATCATGCCGAACCAGCGCATCGTGGTGGCCGACCTCAAGGCAGGCCGAACGCCGGATGCGAAATACGGCAAAATCGCCAAGCTGCGCTCGACCCACAACAACTACCTGACCCTACCGGTGGTCTTCCTGATGCTGTCGAACCATTATCCACTGGCCTTTGCGACCGATTACGCATGGATCATCGCCTGCCTTGTGTTCCTGACCGGCGTCACCATCCGCCACTACTTCAACACCATGCACAAGACCGGCAAGGGACCGCACTGGACTTGGGCCGTGACAGTTCTGCTGATGCTGATCATCGCGTGGCTATCCACCATTCACAGCGGCCCGACGCTGGAAGAGGAAGAGGCCCGCGATCTGACCGCATACGAACAGCAATATGCCTCGGCCGCCGGTTTTGAGGATGCTTATGACGTGGTGGTCGGCAACTGCTCGATGTGCCACGCGCGCGAGCCTGTCTGGTACAACATGCGATGGGCACCGAAAGGCGTTTACCTAGAGACCCCAGCCGATGTGGCCCGCCACGCCAGCCAGATTTACCTGCATGCGGGCCTTAGCCGCGCGATGCCGCCGCCGAATGCGATCCAAATGGATGATGAAGACCGTGCGGTCCTAGTGGCTTGGGTGCGCGAAGTGCGCGCAAACTAGGCCTTAGCGGCCCTTCATACGCGCCGAGATGCGCGAAATGACAGCGCGGGAAATCTCATCCCTCAGGTCTGCGCGGGCAAGCAGACGGCATTTCTCTTGCGCCCGTTCAGCCATATCGCGGCATGTCTCATCATTGGCCTGACACCAAGCAAGACGGTCTTCCAGATCGCTGAGGTCGGCCTTGAACGGCACGTAGTGTTCCCACGGCTTGAAGTGGGCCGAGGCAAAACTGTCGAAATACCCTTCCATCACTAGACCAAGACTGCCGCTGTTCATCGTCCAGTAGAAGGACGAGGCCACATCAGAGCCGCGCAGAACCAGAAGGTATTTGTAGTTCAGCATGTCCTGCTGCGACAAACGCGGACGCATCAGGCGGGCAAGAAACGGGTATTGCGCGATGTCCATGTTCTGGATCGCACCGGTGAAACCAAGATCGAAACGGGGATCGTCCTGATAGTCCGAAATCATCTTGTGACGGGGAAAATAAGCAAGCTCGGACAGAACGTCCTGCTCGGACATCTTTCCCGCCTTCAGCCGCTTTAGCAGCGGACGCAGACGCAGCCCTTCGCGGCGCACAGCCCCGTGCTTGTCGGCGCGGCCCCCGTGAATGCCCCGCCAGACCACGCGGTCCTGCTTTTTCCGCCAGGGCACGCGCACCCAATCGTCAGGCCCCAAGAAGCCCGGAGAGCCAAGATCGTGATAGGTCGGCAGCGGCCATAGCACGCGCGCCGATGCGCCAATCTCACGGTTGAAGGTGAACACCGGCATCGCGGTCCCGTCAGGCGTGACCACATTGCGCAAACGTCGGTCCTGCATATCCACGACAAAATCCCACGAGGCGCCCGCCCCAAGGATTTCGCGCAAAGCGCCCTGCCCTTTGTCACGATTGACGAAATGGTTTTCGTTCACCACCCGCACACGGCGGCCTGCGCCGCCTTTCAGGCTCCAGCCATTTTCCGGATAAGGCTGTTTATCTTGCGCATCCCACAACAGAGCCGAGCCACTTGACCCCGCAACCGCTTGCGCACGCGCATCATCGCCCTGACTGAAACGGACCCGATCCACATCGCCCAATTGCATTGCCACAGAGGCCTGAACAAAGTCAGCCTCTGTCTCAATTTGGTTTCGAATGAAGCGATCGTCCTTCACAGGAGACTCCGTAGCAACCAATCTGGTGCCCGAAGGAACGCCCGTGTGGCCGCCACCAGCGGCCCCCAGAACGCTGCAGAAGGACCCATCTGACGATGGCTCCTCTCCTGACACTCAGCTTACATATTAAATCATATCGATGCGATATAAACTGAGTTTTGCAGCTATATTGGGGCTATATTGTGAACTTTCGATATTAAACTGTAACCAGTTGTTTTAATCCCACACAGTCCCTGGCTGTACTTTATCAACCTCAGAGACCCCTTCCAGCACCACATAGCTGGCCCCAAGGTGCAGGCAGACGTGGCCCTCAGACCCGATATCAATCTGAGGTTTTTTGGGCCATGAAGACAGATCCAGTTGCGCCCCGTCGTGCCAGTCGGTGATCCGCGTCACACCTCCATAGGCGATCTTGTAGCGGGTCCGACCCGGCCCGCCCGTGATGATATTCTCACCGGTGCCCACAAGGATCAGGTCATCCCCCTCGGACGAGATGATCCGGTTGCGCCCCGGCCCCGTGTCGATCTGCGAATTACCTTCGCCGTCAGAAATCACATCGTTTCCGTGACCCGCATTGATGGTGTTGTTGCCGCCATTTCCTTCGATGCTGTCATCGCCCGTGCCGCCGTCCAGCAAATCGTGACCCGCGCCGCCGATCAGGGTGTCATTCCCCGCGCCGCCGTAGAACTGGTTGCCGTCCTTGCGCCGCTTGGTCCGAGCGATCAGCAGGTCATCCCCTGCACCGCCATGGAACTCTGCCCCGCCATATTTCGGGCCGATCATCACGTCGTTGCCGAGCGAGCCTTGAACCTCGATCATCACCCGCTCAGATGTCTCGAAATCGATGGGGCTGTCGGGGTGGGCAACGATGCGCAGGCGTTTGCCTTCCCGATCACCCTCTTCGACACCGCTTTCATTGCGTGCAACCACCGTCGCGATACGGACTTTCTCGATGTTGGCGGGGGCGTGCAGGACATAGTCATCGGGACCGGCCATGTACCACAGGGTATCAGTGCCGCCGTCTTTCTCTTCGACGATCTTTTCCGCGTCCGCGCCATAGGCCCAGTAATCATTGTCACCGCGCCCACCTGCCATAACGACGGTGCCATCCACAGCCATCATCGCATTGACTCCGTCCGCAGGATTTTCAAAGCCGCGCAGGTCCAGCCCCAGATCAAGCGCGCCGCGAACCAATTCGTCCCGCAACCTGCCCAGAGGCGCGGACGCGACCAGATTTTCCGTCTCGCCCGGATCGTTGACCACGTCGTAGACATGCTCTTCCCCGTTGGGATACCGGAAATAGCGGTACTGGCTGAGGTCCGGCACCGAGGGGCGCACGCTGAGCGTTCCAAACACGCAAGTGATCGGCGATTTACTGGCGTCAAAGGCACCAAAGCTGTCATCCACCAACGGCAGCAGGCTTTGCCCCGAAACCCAGTCGGGCCGATAGGGCAGCCCCGCCAGATCCATGATCGTCTTGGGTACGTTGTGCAGCGACACCGGCAACGCCACGTCCTGCCCCTGCTCCATCCGCGCGGACCACATCCCCAAGGGCACATGGGCGGCGCTGTCCCATTGGCTCATTTTATGGAACGAGTCGTGGTTCCCTAGATTGAAGCCGTTGTCCGACAGCAGGATCACCGTCGTCTTATCGCCGATCTCAGACGCCTCAAGCGCGTCAAGGAAGCGGCCAATCTCATGGTCCACATGACTACAGGCGGCGAAATAGGCGCGGACCACTTGCCGCCAGCCCTCATCCCCTGCCTTTTCCGGCGTCCACTGACCGTTGACGATATAGGCTAGCTCATAAACCGCCATACCCGGTTGCGGGCCGTGGTAATCCTCTTCCGAGGCGATCTCGGGCCAGAGGATGCCTTTTACGTCATACATCTGGTAAAAGCGATCTGGCGTCGTGAGGTTAAAGTGCGGGTGCTTGAAGCCCAACTGGATCAGGTGCCGCCGCTTTGGATCGATCGTCTTCAGGTGATCGATGGCATTTTGCGCAACCCAATAATCATAAAAGCGGTCATCTTGTGAGCCATCGTCGTTGGGGTGGTTCACCCCCGAAACACCAGGCCCCTTGCCGTTCAGATAGTCATGAACCTTCTTGCGACCGCCCTTGTCGTTCGCCTCAACGTCGTGATGGAACAGCAGGCGCTTGTAGTCCTCGGGCATCGGTTTGTAGTTGCCGTCGGTCTTGCCAGTAGTGAAGGTCTCAAACCCCGCGCGGCGCAGGTCGTATTGCCACGCCGCCGTGGGCGGCAGCACATCGCGCCACAAGCGGTTTAGGTCCACAAGACCAGTGCGGAACGGCGACAGACCCGTGGCAAGTTCGGCCCGACAGGGCGCACAAAGCGGCACGGTCGCGTAGGCATTGGCAAAACGCACCCCGCGCGACATCAGCCGGTCAATGTTGGGGGTCTTGATCGGGATCCCGAAGGCATCGCGCCATGTGAAGATGTCGATCATGTCATCGATCCAGATGACGCAGATATTGTCGCCCTGAATGCTGTCGCGATCAAATGCCATCGGGGTTGTCCTTTTGCCACATGTGGACCAGTCGGGCGTAGGTTGCACCCGTGAATACATCCTCATCAGGCCACAGCCAGATGCGGGAAATCAGTGCCGCGCCTAGAGTCTTTTTGATCCCCGCCCGATCGCTGCGGCAACCGATGTAAAGATCATGCAGCCCTGCCTGCAACTGCGAGGGCGCAGACCGCCGCTGGGGCAGCCCCCCGTTCACGCCAAGCGACAATTGCCCCCCACGGACCGAGGCGCACAACAGCACCTGCCCCCGCTCTTCACATGGCACCGCCAAGGGCGCGTCATCATCGCGGAATTTCAATTCGGCACTGCCTTTCTCTTCGGTCAGGAACAGGTAATCGCGTCCATCCTTGGGGTTCAGCGTCAGCAAAGTCCCCGCCCGCCCCAAAGGTGCAAAGGCAATCGCCATACTGAACACCGGCACCGAGAGGTTCAGCCCTTCCACCACGTAGCCACAGTTCACACCGTCCCGCGTGTGCAAAGAGGTGCGACCATCAAAAACCTCGACCTGCGCATTGCCAGTGTTCGGCTCGGCGGGGCGTGTGTGGTACTGACCGCTTTGATCACTCCAGCAGGTGATCGCGTCTTCCTGCACCGCGATATCAGCCGCATCAAACAGAATTCCGCCCGGACCAGGCTCCACATGCGCCTCGGGCAGCAGCGCCCCTAAAGGCAGGTCCATATCCAGAAAAATCGTCACCCGTGCGCCTCAAGCTCTGCCGGCAGCGCCCAACGGCGCACATCGGGGCTGGCAGCACTGTGCCAGCTGTCGCGGATCGCGCCCGCACTGTCCCACGCATAGCGAATGCGCGTGCCATCAGGCACCCGCTGATCCAGTTCCACCAGCAAATTGCGGGGCTCTTGCGGATCGACCAACACACGGGCGACCGGCAACGGGCCATCCGGTCCCAAAACCTCAATGCCATAATGCGCCCCTGCACCGAAGGGATCATCCTGATCCGCCACCAAGGGCTGCACCGCGTTTGACGATAGGCGGATCGCCTTTTTGCCCGCCCGCTCGGCCAGAAGGAAGACGGGCGCGTGCCAGCCACGGCCTGCCTCAATCTCAAAGACGGCGGCGGCCTCGGTTCGGGCGCGTTGGCGCATGCCCTCATCGGTCAGGCGCTGGCAGCTATCATAGGACAGCGCATAGCTTGGCAGCGTAAAGACCGGCCCAAGGTTCGCCCCGTAAACCGCCAGTTCCCATTGGGCCTGCCGCAGATGAGCGGCATTGGTATCGAACACCATCAGGACCGGCACAGGGCGCAAATCCAGCGCCCAGAAATCCTGCGAAAGCTTTTCGATCAGCGCGCGCATTTCATGAGTGTAATCTTGCGACGGGGTCAGCACATCTTCCAGCGCGAAATCCACCGTCACCGCCAAAAGCGAAGCCTTCTTGCCCAAACTGGCCGCAAACCCTTGTAGGTTCTGCGCGGCCTGCATCAGGTTCTGATAGGCCAAACCATCCGCCAATTGGCGCAGCGACGCCGCGCGATCCGTTTCAGTCCGCGCAAGGATCAAAGGCAATCCACGACCGGCCTTCTGGCGCAGATGCAGCACCTCGGCAGCCAACAGCGCATCTTGGGGTTGTTCGCGCAGGCCCTCTGCCCGATCGGTCGCCATTGCCGCCTCAAGCCCCGAGACCCCGACCGCGCCGATGTCATCCTCGGGCGCGATGACGTGATAGGGGAAATCGCTGCGGCCCGAGATCGCCAAAGCCCGTCGTGCGCCCCCGAGGCTAAGAACACCCAATACCGGTCCCGCAGCCTCTGCCAAAAACGCACCGCCCGATACGGCGCGGCGATAGCCGCGGGCGGAACCGCCACCGGGCAAGTTGCCCTCAAACAGCAGCCAATCGCCCTGCTGGCGCAGGTTCCACGCATCTACATCCCCCAGCGCATCCAGTTCCACGGCTGGAAACAGGCGCTGGCGCAGATCGGCCACCACCGCATCAGACAGACGCAGGGTCAGACCCGTTTCATCGGCACGGATCACGTCGCCGTTGCGCGCCCGCAGAACCACATGCTCGGCCTCACCGGAACCGGCTAGAATATCGCGTTTATCAGCCATCAATGGCTCCTGTCAGGGACGAGGGTGTGCCTTTATGAAAAAGCAAAAACGTCCTCATTGCATGGCCTTTTTGCGAACCTCACGCGCCAGCTCCTGTAGCCGCTCAAGCTCGGCCTTAAAGTCGGCCTTCTCAACAACAAGGGGCGGGTTCTGCTGGAAAGAAACGTCTTGCCAGTCAAAACGCGAGACAAGTTCACTGAGCCGTGCCAACCGTTTCGGGCGCAGCACAGTATCGGGGTCTTGCGCCAACTCGATCAGCATCTTGATCGTCCGGCCCGGGGCTGTGCCCATGCCGTTGGCCTGCCGCAGAATCTCGCCCTGCGTGTCGCTGATTGAGGGGTTCGCAGCCAGCGGTGCCTCGCCCATGAAATGGGGCCAGCCCATGGCTTTGCAGAACTCTTTCACCACATCCGATCCGGACTGGAACGGAAAATCCGTGACTTTATCGGCCTGAAACACGTCCTTCAGCGCAGTGTGCATCTGATCGAAATCCAGCAACGTCTTGCAGTAGGGTTGCTGGTAAAAATCGTCATAAGGCAGCGTTGCCTGCCAGAGATTGCGTGCGCTATCGCGCTTTGTCACGGGGCCGCCGCGCCGGTTTTGCACCGCTTGCAGATAAAAGCTGCGCATCCATGCGGCCTTGTCGCGCTGGCACAGGACAAGCTCGACCTGATACCCTTTCAGCGCCTTGGCCAAGGTGTCTTTGGCCCCGTCCGTCCAGCCGGGCAGTTCCACAAACAGGCTTTCATCCGACAAGAACACTGTGTGGCAATCGGGCGGACAGCCCGCCAAGGTGCGCTGCAACTCTTGCACAGAGCCATCGCGCAATTCTTGCGAGAACCAAGCATGGTTAAGTTCAGACTTGTCGGCGTTCTTTGTCGGATAATAGACGCCATCGGCCCGATACCGTGACGCATTTTCAAAGAAATATGCCTGAAGCGAGCTTGTCCCCGTTTTCGGCAGGCCACAATGGACAACGACCAGAGGAAGCTGCTTTTGGCCAGCAGGCCGCGCTGGCATCAGTTGCCCGTGCAACTCTATTGCGTGGTCGTAATCGAACTTGCCGCTGTGACCGCGCTCAGCGGCTTTCAGACGCATCTTTTGCAAATACCGAAGGCTGAGATGTCGCCAATTCCGAATACGCTTGCGCAAATCCCGTGCCGGACGCTGCCCTGTCAAAACATCCGCCAAGACATCGCCCGCATTGGCGGCCTTTACATAGCGTAGAACACCATGCCCGCACCGATAGACGGGCAGCAATTCCATCGAATAGCTTTGCGACAGCAGTGTCACATGACGCTGGTCTTTGCCGTGGCTGGGGTCATATGGAACAACGTAGTGACAATCGCGGCTGACCTCTTGCAGAATGCGGTGCCGGAACGGTCCGATCTCTTTTGCAAAATCAAGGTAGCGCTTCTCGAAAGGGACGACCTCTGGCCCGATGTCGAACTGGGGCATCATCGCAAAGCACAGATCAGCCCCCAGCGTCTTTGCCCCAAGCATCGCGCCATATCCGCCCATAGATCCGCCATAAGAGGTCACCGGACGCGTGCCCAAAAAGGCGCGACAGGCGCGCATGGCATCGAAGAAATCGGGACACTGGAACCAGTCCACTTTTCCCTGCACGATATAGATCGCCGAGATGCCACGCTTTGACAGGAACCGTTCGGCCCAACCTTCCTGCTCCGCACCCAATGGATGGATGCGGTCGGGAAAACTGACCACGACCCGCTCGCTCTTGCCCTCTACAAAACGGGCGGACATATGCGGGCTTTGGTAGATCACCCTTCCTTTAGGCATCGGCTCAAGTCTCGGTTAGTGCTGAATTTCGGTCAAAGACCAGCATACCACGGTCTTGCCAATCTTCATTGACGCCAAAGCCTACCTTGGCCAGCGCATCTGTATAGGCCTCAGCGGGGGTATCCTCGGTAAACAATTCAAGCGGCAGGATGATCCGGCGCAGGGTCCGCTGGTTCAGTTGCGCCAGAACACCGGGGGTGATGTCCCGATCGCAAACCCGCAGCACCGTGGGGCGGAAGTCATTTACGTAGGCAAAAAAGCCCGTCGCCTCATCTGCGCCATCGCTTTTGAACACCAAAGGCCCGTCGGTCACCTTAAGCCGAGAGCTATCCATCAACCCGTTTCGCGCGGCCAGCCCTTCGGTAACCCGCGCAAGGTCCGAGCGGCTGTGTTGCGCCATCGCCACCAGATCAGGAATATGAAACAGCGCCTCTAGCACCACAACGCCCGCCTCACCGCCAACATTCAACAGCCGGTCTCCGGCCCGAAGCTGCCCGCTGATATAGCGCATATGGCGACGGGCGTATTTGCCTTCGCTGATCTGATCCAGCGCGTCAGGGCCAAACACGGCGGCATCGGCGGGGATCTTGATGTTGTGGTTCTCGAACACATCCACATGGGGATTGTCCTGCAACGCCACTTTTGGCGGCAGGAAATCATCGTGCCAGCCGTCCGCTACAGGATTGCGACGCTCTTCCTTGGGCTTGTCGCTGGCGGCTTTTTCAACCTCGCTCATCAAAGCGGCGATCTTGGCCGGATCGCGGGCCTGCGGCGGCTTGGCGACGACCTTATTGATCGGCACTTTGCCCGCTTCAAGCAACCCGCGCTTTAGCTCGGCATAGGCTTCGGTCTGTTTATATTCGTTCAGACGACCTTCAACACGATCAAGGGCAGCGAAATGTAAGCGGTTGAGAACCGGATCTTTTAGCAGCTCTTCCATGATCTCGGCGCGCTTGGCCGCGTGGCGCAGAATCGAATCGTCGCGCACCTCATTCCGATCCTGCAACGCCCAGTAATCCGCGTTGTATTTGTCTTTCTTGTTGTTCACGTTGCCACGGAATTTGCGGATCGCATAGGCATCGATCCCCTTCACCGCATAGTGATTCATCTGGGCCCAGTCATAGCCCAAGGTCCGCCGGATCGAGCGCCAGCCGCGAAACTTGAAGTAGTCCTCCATCGGCTCGCCCGAGCCGTTCAGCCACAGCACCGTGTCAGGATACCCATCCTTGAGATGCTTGTTCTTCATCTTGGGGCGATGAATGCCAAGCTTCCAGTATTCGGGATCAAACTTGAACAGGGTTTTGACGCCCCAACCCTTATTCCAAAGGGGCGGTGCGCAATAGAGATACTGTTCGGTCACAGGATCGCGGGACCAATCCTCGACAAAGCCAGAGCCGAAAATCCGCCAAGTGATAACGATGCCGTTCGCGCCCTTCTCCTCGGCCTCGCTGATCATGCCGTCCAGCGTGCCATCCCCATGCTTGACGCACAGAAATTCATCGGCATCAAAGACCAGAACCCAGTCCGCATTGCCCACGACAGGCTCTTCTTGCGCGTAATTCAACGCAGAGGGCTGGGGCTTGATGCCTTCCGGAATGTCGTTACGGCGGTGGTATCCCAGTCCCAACTCTTCCAGCCGCATCAACATCTCGTCGGTGCCGTCGCTGCAATCGTTGGTGTAGACCAGAATATCGGTAAAACCGACCGCAAGATGATGGGCGAACCACTCTAGCAAGTAGGGTGCTTCGTCCTTCATCATCGACACGGCCAGAACCGTTCCATGCGGGCTGACGTGTTTTTTCAGGTTCATGGGGGCCGGTTACTCCAGCGCGAGCGAGGGGTCGATCCCCACCTCTTTACACATCCGGTCCGCGTAAGAGTTCTCAAGCGGTACGTTTTTCCGCCACCAAGGTTTGGTCCCGTTGGTGTAGAGATGAACGCTGACGGTGTTATCTGTGAACCAGCCTTCAACGCGGCCATAGGGATCATAGAAGACGTCATTCAACTGGAACGGCACCGGATACAGCACATCGCTGGTCATCGCCTTGCTGATATCGCCGGTCTGCTGCGCGAAATAGGTAAAGGCCTGCGGACCAAATGCCGTCCGTTCGGTCTTATAGATGCGCACCGGCAGCGGGATCGAGCTGTCCAGCTTGTCCATCTTCTTGCGCTGGTGCTTGTTCCACCATGCCGGATAGTCGGGCAGGTTGTCATAGTAATCCAGCAGCTGATCCATCAGCTCGCCTTTTTGGGGAATTCCGACCACGCCGCAATTCAAGGCGCCCCGCAGACCATGCCCCGCATAGATATGCTCCCACTCATCTGGAAACGGTTTGTGGCAAAATGCATCACAATCAATCCAAATTGCGCCTGTTTTTTGGATCATCTTGTAACGGAAAACATTAGATAGAAACGAAGCCGAGGTTTTTTCCACGACTTTCATGTCAATATCCATGATCTCCGATGCCGGACGCAGCTCGACCCCCTCGGGGGCATTCGTTACCGTATCGGTACAATAAAGCGTCGTCGGATGCCCATGACGCAGATGGGACTTCAGGCACAACTGATTGAGATACTGTAGTTTTTCGCCAATCCACAATGAGGCGACGGGACGTCGGTTCAGTTCCATAATTAACTTTTACCTGCCTGAATGATCTAAGGCGCGGATCCGTGAATCCGCTTCAAAAAACAGCCTAGCGCAAGGCCCCCGCCCTGTCCATTGTCGCAGATGGGCGGATTGTCCTCTCCGAAAAAGAAGATTATCATCAAAACGTAGAAAGCCGAAAAGGTTACAACGTGTTTGATCCGAAAACTAAACTTACAGGCGATATTAAAATTATCGAAAATGCCGTAATTGTACCGTACGGTGAAGGCGACCGTCGCGGCATTATGCGGCGGGCAGGCGTTTACGATGCCGAAGGGGTCTATCAGCCTCTTAGCCAGTGCTTTCGCACTTCGGACTCTGCAACCACGCTTGAGCCCGAAGGCCCTTGTCCCGCACCGGAAGAGCGTCTGAAGGGCACGTGGTTATTTGGTGGCTTGCTGTATCAACATTTCGGCCATGCGCTGCTGGAATCCACCGGCCGCTTGTGGGTCCGCAGCGCCATGCCGAAGGTCAACAACATCGTCTTTCTGACCAAGAAAGAGGTCACCTCGCCCAACCGCTTTATCCGCCCGATGCGCCCGATGGTGCAGATGTTCTCGGGCGGTGCCAACAAGCTGGCAGGCGTTAAGGTGCCCACGCGGGTTGACCGGTTGGTACTGGCCCCGCAGGGCTTTGGGACGGGCGACATGGTGGCCGGCTGCCCGGAGATGCGCGATCACATCCATGCGGCGCTTGACCAAGAAGTTAAGCCGGAAGGTTCTGAAAAACTTTATATTTCCCGCACCGCGCTTTATTCGAAACGGGGCCGTTATCTGGGCGAGGACCGGATCGAAAAGCTGCTGGAGGCCGAAGGCTATTCGATTTTCCACCCACAGGAACATGATCTGGAAACGCAGGCAGCACGTTATGCAGCGGCAAAAACCATCGTCTCCAGCGATAACTCGGCCCTGCATCTGGCTGCATTCTTTGCCCACAAAGAGAGCCGCCTTGCGATCATCATGCGTCGTCCCGGCAATGTGATCGAGGACTACCTGACCCAGTACAAGTGGTTCGCAGGGATGGAACCGGACGTGATCGACGCCCTGAACGGTCGCTATTACCAGTTCGAGGGTGCCAAGAAAAAGCAGCTGTCAGAACTCTATTCAGAACTGGACTTCCCAACCCTTGGGCGCGCCCTGCAAGAGCGCGGATACATCGCCTCGGATGCAGGTTGGACCGATCCGACCGAGGAAGAGATCGAAGCTGAACGGCAGGACCTCAGCGAAAGGCTGGGATCGGCCATCGTCCTTGCCGAGGACCTGAGTGTTTAAACCCAAGCCCCGCATACTCGCCCCATGAGGGTGCGGAAAAAATGAAATTGCACCTCTTGCCGGATGCGAATCCGGCGGATAACGTGCCCGCAAATCCGTTGGGGTGCCCCGTTTGGGGCTGAGAGGCGAAAGCTAACCCATCGAACCTGATCCGGACAATACCGGCGTAGGGAACGGAGACTGCATCCATCAGGGCCACCTGTGCCCTTATGCCTGTGCCTGTCCTCTGTCGCCATGCGCCCAAAGAGGAAGCACAACGATGAGGCAGCACCCAACCGCCTTGACCATTGCAGGCTCTGACAGCGGCGGGGGCGCTGGCATTCAGGCCGACCTGAAAACGTTCTCGGCCCTTGGCGTCTTTGGCACCAGCGCGATCACCGCGATCACCGCCCAGAACACCACAGGCGTTTTCGCGGTCGAAGGCATCAGCCCCACCAATGTGGCCGCCCAGATCAGTGTGGTTCTGGAAGACATCCCGCCCCAAGCCGTGAAGATCGGCATGCTGGCAACGCCCGAGATCATTCAGGCCGTCGCTGATGCACTATCCGACTACAGCGGGCCCATCGTTCTGGACCCTGTGATGGTGGCGAAATCAGGCGATGCGCTGCTGGCCGATGAGGCGCAGGCCGCTCTGCGCGAAATCCTGATCCCCCGCGCCAGCATCCTGACCCCGAACCTTCCAGAAGCGGCACGTCTTTTGAACAAGACCGAGGCCACTTGCCCCGAAGACACCATCGCCCAAGGCCAAGCCCTGCGCGATTTGGGGGCCAAGGCTGTGCTGATGAAAGGCGGCCACGCCAGCGGCGATAGCTGCATCGATCATCTGGTGACCGAAACTGGCGTAACGGCGCTTTCGCAACCGCGCATTCACACGCGCAACACTCACGGAACCGGCTGCACTTTATCCTCGGCCATCGCGGCGGAACTGGCAAAGGGCGCGGACCTGCTTACCGCCGTTACCAAAGCCCAAATCTGGCTGCACGAGGCAATCTCCCGCGCGGACAGCCTGCACATCGGCGCAGGTCATGGCCCTGTGCATCATTTCCACGAGGTCTGGACATGACCCGCGCAACCGTCATCGGCGCAGGTGTTGTCGGGCTTTGTGTTGCCACAGAACTGGTCGCAAACGGGTTCGACGTGACAGTCTATGATCCCGGCCACCGCCCCGGTCCCCATGCCTGTTCATGGTGGGCGGGCGGCATGTTGGCCCCCTACTGCGAAGGCGAAACCGCTGAAGAACCCGTTGTCCGTCTGGGCAAAGAGGCCGCCGACTGGTGGCAGGCCCAAGGGGTCCCCATCACCCGCAACGGCACACTGGTTGTCACCTTGCAGCGGGACCGCAAGGAACTGGACCGCTTCGCCCGCCGGACCGAAAGCCATGTGGCGCTAGATGCAAACACATTGGCCACTTTTGAACCTTCGCTGGAAGGGCGCTTTGATCGGGGCCTGATGTTCCCAGAAGAGGCGCATGTGGACCCCCGCGCTGCCCTGAACCACCTGCGCGACCGGCTAGAGGTAGACGGCGTCCGCTTTGTTGCAGAACAAGGGCGCAGCGACGGGCTGACCTTTGATTGTCGCGGTCTGGCGGCACGGGACGCATTGCAAGACCTGCGAGGCGTTAAGGGCGAAATGGTGGTTCTGCGCAGCCATGACATCCAGCTATCGCGCCCCATCCGTCTGCTGCATCCGCGCTATCCCCTCTACGTGGTGCCTCGCCCCGGCGGGATATTCATGCTGGGGGCGACCCAGCTTGAAAGCTGCGACAAGACCCGCACCGTCCGCTCGACCCTAGAGTTGCTGTCCGCCGCCTATGCCATGCACCCCGCCTTTGGCGAGGCAGAGCTGCTGGAGATCGGCGTCGATGCCCGCCCCGCCTTTCCCGACAACCTGCCCCGCGTCCGCAAGCGCGGGCAGACGATCTATGTCAACGGCCTGTTCCGACACGGCTTTTTGCTGTCCCCCGCTGCGGCCCGCATGGCGGTCAAGGCCACTATGGGCGCAACCGATCTGGAGTTTATGGATGAAAATCACAGTTAACGGCACAGCGCAGGACGTGCAGGCCAGCACCCTTGCAGCCCTACTGGCAGAGCTTGGCTACGGCGAAGCAAAAGTCGCCACAGCTTTGAACGAGGGCTTTGTCCCCTCCGGCTTCCGCGCAAGCACCCCCATCACTGACGGCGACCGGATCGAGATCGTCTCGCCCCGCCAAGGAGGCTGATATGCAGTTTTACGGCACCGAAGTTTCGTCCCGTCTGATGCTGGGGACAGCGCAATACCCCTCGCCCGCCATTCTGGCCGATGCTTTCCGCCGCTCCGGCGCGGGGATCGCCACAGTCTCGGTCCGGCGAGAGGCAGGCGGCGCGCAAGCAGGGGCTGCCTTTTGGGATTTAATTAAGGAATTGGGCGTCAAAGTCCTGCCCAACACGGCCGGATGCTACAGCGTGCGTGAGGCCGTCACCACCGCCCATATGGCCCGCGAATTGTTCGACACCCCTTGGATCAAACTTGAGGTGATCGGCCACACCGACACCCTGCAACCCGATCCCTTCGCCTTGGTCGAGGCCGCCAAAATCCTGAGCGAAGACGGCTTTCAGGTCTTTCCCTACACGACCGAGGATCTGATCCTTGCCGACCGCCTCTTGAACGCGGGATGTGAGGTTCTGATGCCTTGGGGCGCGCCCATCGGTAGCGGCCTTGGCCTGACCAATGTCTACGGATTGCGCACCTTGCGGGCGCAGTTCCCGGATATCCCGATGGTGGTGGACGCAGGGCTTGGCCTGCCCAGTCAGGCCGCGATGGCGCTGGAAATGGGCTATGACGCGGTGCTCTTGAACACTGCGGTCGCCAAGGCGGGTAATCCCGCTGCCATGGCCGAAGGCTTTGCCCTTGCGATCAAAGCCGGCCGTCTGGCCTATGAGGCCGACCCGATGGAGCCGCGCGACATGGCCGCGCCATCAACCCCCTTGATCGGAAAGGCGTTTTTGTCATGACGCTGGACCGCTTTTACCCAATTTTTGACAGCCTGCCTTGGCTGGAGCGTACCCTGCCCCTTGGCGTCAAACTGGTACAACTGCGCATCAAGGACATGCCCGAGTCTGACATTCTGCCCATCGCCCACGCCGCGCAGGCCCTGTGCCGCCAGCATGGCGCGACGCTAGTGTTAAATGACTACTGGCGCGTGGCGATTGAGGCTGGCTGTGACTGGCTGCATCTGGGGCAAGAGGATCTGGACACCGCCGATCTGCCCGCCATTCGCCGCGCCGGCATCAAGCTTGGCATTAGCACCCATGATCACACCGAACTGGAACGCGCGTTATCCCTGTCGCCCGATTATGTGGCCCTTGGCCCCGTCTATCCGACCATCCTGAAAAAGATGAAATGGACCCAGCAAGGGTTGGAACGGGTCACCGAATGGAAGGGCCTGATCGGTGACATTCCCCTAATCGCCATCGGCGGGATGAGCATTGAGCGCGCCGCGGGGGCCTTTGCCGCGGGGGCGGATGTGGTCTCGGCCGTGACCGACATCACCCTGAATCCCGATCCCGAAGGGCGCACCCGCGCTTGGCTTGAGGCCACAAGATGAGCCGTTATCTGCGCCAGATCGCCGTGCCCGAATTGGGCGCGGAAGGGCATGAATTGCTACGCAATGCCCATGTGTTGGTTGTGGGCGCGGGCGGCCTTGGCGCGCCGGTCCTGCAATATCTGGCGGGCGCAGGCGTGGGCCGCATCCGGCTGGTCGATCCGGATCGGGCGGACCTATCGAACCTGCACCGCCAGACCCTGTTTCGCGAAGACGATCTGGGCCAGCCCAAAGCCGCTGCGGCTGCCGCAACCCTGCACGCCCTGAACCCCGATTGCCGGATCGAGGCGTTGCACACCGCCCTGCGCCCCGCCAATGTGGCGGCGCTTTGTGATGATGTTGATCTGGTTCTGGATTGCGCCGACAGCTTTGCCGTCAGCTATATCCTGTCGGACCATTGCTTTGATGCGGAACTGCCGCTGATCAGCGCCTCTGTCACAGGTCTTAGTGGCCATGTGGGGGCGTTCTGCGCAGGTGCACCCAGCCTAAGGGCGGTCTTTCCCGATCTGCCGCAACGGGCGGGATCCTGTGCCGAGGATGGCGTTCTTGGCCCCGTTGTTGGCACCATCGGCACGCTTCAGGCTCAGATGGCGCTGCATATCCTTGGGCAGATCACCCCTTCGCCCTTGGGGCGGTTCATCACCTATGACGCGCAAGACTTCCGCTTTGGCGGGTTTCGCTTCATGGGCGCGCCCGAACCCGATCACGCCCCCCGCTTCATTGATCCCAGCGCCATATGTGGCACCGATTTCATCGTCGATCTGCGCAGCGCGGATGAGGGCCCGTTGGCCCATCAGGCCGCCCTGCGCCTGACCGTTGATGATCTGACCGCGACCGGCCCCAAACCCGCAAACGGCCAACGTGCCGTGCTGTGCTGCCGCAGTGGCCTGCGGGCGTGGACCGCTGCCGAAACACTGGCCGCCCATTGGCGCGGCCCCATTGCCCTTGTCGCCTTTGGCGATCCAACCGGAGACCCCGAATGAAACCCCTTTTGACCGCGCTGGCCCTAATGGCCGTCACCCCTGCCATGGCGCAGGACAAGATGACCGTGATCCTAGACTGGTTCGTGAATCCTGACCACGGCCCGATCATCATCGCACAAGAAAACGGCTATTTCGCCGAGCAAAACCTTGAGGTCGAGGTTATCGCCCCCGCCGATCCCGCCGATCCGCCCAAAATGGCGGCCGCTGGCCGCGCTGATCTGGCGATCTCGTACCAGCCGCAACTGCATCTTCAGGTGGCCGAAGGCATGCCGCTGGTGCGTGTCGGCACGCTGGTCGCAACGCCTCTGAACTGCCTTCTGGTGCTGGAAGACGGCCCTGTAAAGACCATCGCCGACCTCAAAGACCGCAAGATCGGCTTTTCCGTCGCGGGCGTCGAAGAGGCGCTGCTGTCGTCGATCCTTTCAAACAACGGCGTCGCGATGGATGAGGTCGAACTGGTCAACGTGAACTGGTCCCTCTCGCCTGCGCTGATGTCGGGTCAGGTGGATGCGGTCATCGGGGCCTTCCGCAATTTCGAGCTGAACCAAATGGATATCGAAGGAGTCGCAGGCAAGTGCTTTTACCTCGAAGAGGAAGGCCTGCCCGCCTATGACGAGCTGATCTACGTGGCCAACCCCGAAACGCTGGACGCGGACAAAACTGCCCGTTTTCTTGCCGCGACCGAAAAGGCTACCCAGTACATCATCAACCACCCGACCGAAAGCTGGGAGATTTTCGCCGCCACCTCCGAAGAACTTCAGGATGAGCTGAACAAACGTGCTTGGGTCGATACCATGCCCCGCTTTGCCCTGCGCCCTGCCGCGCTGGATGCGGGCCGTTATGCACGATTTGAAACCTTCCTGTCGGACGCGGGCCTGATTGAGGGCACCCGCAGCGTTGGCGAACTGGCGATCGATCTGGGGGCAGAATGACATACGGGGCCACTTTTCCCCTATGGCGCAAGGCGGCGGGCGATCATTGGCCCGCCTATACTCGCCATGTCTTCGTTGAGGGAATGAAGGATGGCAGCCTACCCCGCGCCGCCTTTCTGCACTACTTGGTGCAGGACTATGTCTTCCTGCGCCATTTCTCGCGCGCTTGGGCGCTGGCTGTGACCAAAGCCGAAACACTAGAGGAAATGCGCAGCTGCGCCGCAACCGTCCATGCGTTGTTAAACGAAGAAATCCAGTTGCATGTACAAGTCTGTGCAAGCGAAGGCATCTCTGAAGAGGCGCTTTTCGCCGCAGAGGAAGCCCCCGCCAACATCGCCTACACCCGCTACGTGCTGGACGCAGGCCATTCGGGGGATTTTCTGGACCTCTTGGCAGCGCTGGCCCCTTGCGTTCTGGGCTATGGCGAGATTGGCGCACGTCTGGCGCATGAGGCCAGCAGCGACACCTACAAAGACTGGATCGGAACCTATGCAGGGGATGAATACCAAGAGGTCTGCGCCTCAGTCGGGGCACTGATCGACAGCGCCGTGCAGCGCCGGATTGGCAGCCAGCCAGAGGCCAGTCCCCGCTGGTCCACCCTGTGCGAAAGGTTCCGGACAGCGACACGGCTAGAGGTCGGGTTCTGGGATATGGGCTTGCGCCCGTGACCTCGCCTGCTCTTTCCCTGTCCGGCAGCGCAAGTATCGAAGGGGTGCAAGTCTTTGCCCCCCTCACATTCACAGTTCCCACGGGCCAGTGGACCTGCCTTCTGGGGCCATCAGGGGTGGGCAAATCCACCATCCTACGCCTCTTTGCCGGCCTTGATGACGGGATCACCTTTGACGGGCAGATCGCCATCAGCGATGGCCTCACTTTAAAGGGGCGCGTCAGCTTGATGGCACAAAGCGATCTTCTGATGCCATGGCTAGACCTGCCCGAGAACGTCTGCCTCGGCGCACGTCTACGCGGAGAGGCCGCTGATCTAAGCCGCGCCCGCCATTTGCTGGCGCTGGTCGGATTGTCAGAGCATCTAGACAAACGTCCTGCGGCATTGTCCGGCGGGCAACGCCAGCGGGTCGCCTTGGCGCGGACATTGATGGAGGATCGCCCCATCGTCCTTCTGGACGAGCCGTTCTCGGCCCTAGATGCGAAATCGCGGGCGCAGATGCAGAATCTGGCTGCAGAGCTGCTGAAAGGGCGCACAGTGCTACATGTCACCCATGACTCAGCCGAGGCCGGCCGCCGTGCCCCGCCGGTGTTGGTGATTGAGCCCGGCGGGATCACCTGCCCCACGCCCCCCACATCGCCCCCGCCCCGCGCCTTCGATGCGCCCGAGACCCAAAGTTTTGATGGCCACCTCCTGCGGCTGATGCTGGAGACCACATGACCCGCGTCCTTCGCATTCTGGGCGTCACCGCCCTTGGGCTTATCCTATGGCAGTCAGTGGTCAGCGCCACCGGTCTGCCACGCTTTATCCTTCCTGCCCCCACGTTGGTTTTTGGCACCCTCTGGGACAACCGCGCCCTGATCGCCGAGCATGCGCTGGTCACAGGTGCCGAAGTGCTGTTGGGTTTGTTGATCGGCGCCGCTCTGGGCTTTGCCACGGCGCTGCTGCTGGCGGCCTCTCGTCTGGCGCGGGCGGTGCTACGGCCCATGCTGGTGTTCAGCCAAGCGGTGCCGGTCTTTGCGCTGGCTCCGATCCTGACGCTCTGGCTAGGCTACGGGCTGTGGTCCAAGATCGCTATGGCGCTACTGATCATCTATTTCCCTGTCACATCGGCGTTTTTCGACGCGCTCATGCGCACGCCGACCGGCTGGCTGGAACTTGCAAAAGTCATGGGCTCCACGCCCCTGCGGATGCTGTGGCGGATACAGGTTCCTGCGGCCATGCCGGGCTTTGCCTCGGGCCTTCGGCTGGCGGCGGTCTATGCGCCGATCGGCGCGATCATTGGCGAATGGGTAGGAGCGTCACAGGGACTTGGGTATCTGATGCTGCTGGCGAACGGGCGCGCCAAAACCGATCTGATGTTCGCCGCCCTGATTGCATTGGCCGTCCTGACACTGGTGCTTCACGCCGCAATAGACCGGCTCTGCCGCCGCTGGGATCGCTAGACCCGTTATACAGGCGGACGCAATGCCCGTGCGAAGATGGCGATCAACAGGGCAAAGCCCGCGACAACGATGAACGAGATCCGCAAGGACGACACATGGGCCAGAAACCCGATTGCAGGTGGCCCCAGCAGCATCGCCCCATAGCCTAATGTCGCGACCGAGGCGATGGCCTGCCCCGCTGGAACCACCGGATCATTCGCCGCCCGCGAAAAGGCCATCGGTACAATCGCCGCATAGCCCATGCCCATCAGCACAAACCCAGCCAACGCCACTGGCAGCACATCGGTCACCACGCAAAGCGTATACCCCACTGCCGCCAGCAATCCGCTGACCCTAGCCACACGCACACGCCCGAAACGGGTAATAATCGGATCGACCGACAGACGCATGATCACCATCGTGACCGAGAACACGCCGTATCCCAATGTTGCCCGTGCCTCTGGGGCGCCAAGGACATCCCGCAAGTAGACCGCACTCCAATCCGCGGCGGCGCCTTCGCCAAGGCCTGCGCCCAACGCAATCACGCCCACAAGGATCAAAGCCCCTTTGGGAAAGGCGAACATCGGCCCGTCATCCCCCGCCGCACGCCTGTTCGAGGTCCACTCGACCCGAAGCAGCGGTCCAAAGATCACTGCCACCACTAAAGAGGCCACCGCGAAATGCACGCCAGTCGAGGCGTCCAGCGTTGCCGCCACATATCCCCCCGCAGCACCCAGACCGGCCCCGAGGCTCCACATGGCGTGGAACGAGGACATGACCGAGCGGCCCAAGGCGCGCTCAACCTCGCTGGCCCAACTGTTCATCGTCACATCCATCGCCCCGTGGGACATGCCGAAGATAAACAACGCGACGCCAAGCACCGGCACCGACCACGCAAATCCCAGAAAGATCACCGAAAGCAGATAAACTGCCGCGATCCAGCGGGTCAGACGCACCGCCCCGAAGCTGTCCGACAGCCGCCCCGCCAAAGGGAACGACACCAAAGCGCCGACGCCCATCACCAAGAGCAGCACGCCCAAACTCTTCTCGTCCAACTCCAGCCGGTCCACAAAGGCCGGAATGCGCGAGGCCCAACAGCCAAGCAAAACGCCGTTCAAAGCAAAGGCGGCGCTTACGCTGTTACGCGGTGTCATCAGTGCAGGCATGGTCGTCAACTTATGTAATCGTTTTCAATTTCCGATAGAACGACGACATTCCGACCTAGCGGTCAAGCGAAATACGAAAATTGCCAACAGGAATTCCGATCAGACCTTCTGGAACAGGTTTTCAATCGCCGCACCACGGGCCATGGCCTGACACCCCGGCTTTAGCCAGAAATCCAGTAACTGCTTTCGGATTTCCTCATAGGCAGGCGTTTCCATCTGGGTCTTCTCTAACAACTTGAAAATTCGGCTTTTCCGTACGCCTTGGTTGGCGATGAAAACCACCTCCTTGTTGTTGTGCAGATCATCTATGGACTCGACTTCAGAGGCCCGCATCCTGATCACTTCGCCGGCCGCATCGACCAGTTCGCCGCGCTCATTGGTTTTGGGGACAGCGCGATGATGCAGGGCCAGCAGGTTCCACTGGGGATCGAACACCGGTGCGCCGGAACTGCCTGGTTCGGTATCGCCCGTATACCAACAGTAGCGGTCATCCTCGGCCTCGGCGCCGCATTGAATGAATCGGCTGTTATGCACCACCAGCTTTTTCAACTGCCCGCGCGGGTGCTGGATGATGCTGATCGGCGCGGGCGGCGAGATCTTCTCTTCCCAGCCGTCCAGAACGAACCAACCGTAGCTTTCCAAGGGCGCAAGCTTGCGCGAGAAATCCTCGGCGGCGACAATCGCCACGTCATAGTCGTGATCGACAAAATAGAACTTCTGCGGATGCAGATGATACACTGACTGCGCCCGCACTCCACCGATTTGCTGCTCTTCAGCGTCCATCTCAAACACGGCGGCGGCGGCATCCGCATCGGTGGGCAGAACGTGGGCGGCGGTCATCACAAGGCCCTGCCCCACCAGAAAGCCGGTCCCGAAAGATCCGCCCCGATGCCGAATGCGCCCGACGGGACGCTTGGCGATCAGTCCCTCCTCTAAAAACTCGATAGAGAGAATATCGTTTGTCGGCCCCAAGACCCGTTCGGCCAGAAACAGATCAGTGATCTCTTTCGGCTCGGGGACGATGGCCTTGGGGGTCATGCTCTCGGAAAAGTGGCCCATCTCCATGGCGTGTATGCGCTGTCGGATGCGGTCCTCTGTCGATTGAATGCGATCAACAACGCGCGAAAATCTATCAATAACTTTTGCAGATTGACGGTCTTTCAATTCAGAAATCTTCATTGGAAAGCCTGTGAGGTAGACAATAAATTACAAAATGATACCATATACTTTAAAAGAAATTTTTATTCATTCAATTCCATCATTCAGGCGATCCGAAAATGTCGGAAAGAATTACATATTCACAGCTATTCGATCTATTGCGCGATCCGGAAACGACGGATGACGCATTAAAAGAATATTTCACCGTTGTACCCGGCACCGGCGGGCTGGATTTCCAACTGGAAATCAATCCCGACAAAGTCATCATGACCGAAGCCGATCTTGAGATGGAAAGCGCCATGGGGATCGGCAACGGCGCGTTTCGCCTGATGCGCGTGCGACGCTACAATCGCGGACGCAGAAAGCACCCCGAGCGTCCCGTTCTGTTGTCGGAAGGGGACAGCTGGTTCCAGTTCCCCCTTCTGATCAAAGAAACCATCGACCACCTCTCGAACCACTACAACATTTGGTCACTGGGCGCGGCGGGCGACACGCTGGCCAATATGATCGGCCATGAAAATGGCGGCAGCGGGTTCGAGTTCATTCAGGAATTGCGCCGCATCGGGCCGGACGTCAGCGCCTTTCTGTTCTCGGCGGCCGGAAACGACATTCTGGGCGAGGACCCCAAGGACGGGTTGCCGATGCTGCAATCATTGCTACGGCCCTTCAACGGAAACCCTGCGGACATTGAGGGGCACATTGATGCCCACGCGCTGGACGCCCGCATGGCATCCCTTGAGGCCGGATACCTGAAGATGATCGCGCTGATCCGCGCCGAGCCCGGCTGCGAGGCGCTGCCGATCGTGATCCACGGCTATGACTACGCCTTCCCCTATCCCGCCAGCGACAAGGACCCGCGCAAACCGATCCATGCGAAAAAGGATCAATGGCTGGGACGCGCCTTCGCCGCCCAAGGGATCAATGATCCTCATTTGCGGCACGAGATCATCAAACGGCTGGTGGATCGCCTGTACAGCATGATGGACGGGCTTGAGACTAAGGCGAAGACCAAAGCGATCTGGGTTGTGAACTGCCGTGGCGCCCTGCCGAAAGTGACCGATTGGGCGGATGAGATCCACGGCACCTCGGACGGTTTTGCCAAGGTCGCGGGCCGGTTCCACAAAGTCATCGAAAGCGCGCTGGCACAGCGTGCGGCACTGTCTTGATGGAGGCATGAATGGCTCAGAACCCAGATGAACACACCCAGCGCGAACGCACGGGTCTGGCGCTAAAAATCGGCGGCCTTCTGACACTGGCAGGGATCGTCATCATCCTCGGGCCGCTGGTCTACAGCATTCTGGCACCATTTCCACCGCCGCCCGAGATCGACAGCGCCATGAAAGCCGCCGATTACCTGAATAGCGCCACCCACCCTTTAACGCGCCTGAACTCCAATTTCGGGTTCTTCTTGTTCACTGGCTGCATCCTGTTGGCCTTCGGACTAACATTTCTGTTTTCCCATGCCGTGGATTATTCTGCTGTCGGCGCAGGAAAGATGAAAATCTTCGGACTGGAAATGCCCGTCGAATTTCAAGGCGGCGCTGCGGTGCTGATTATTCTTCTGGCTGGCATGGGCTTCAGTGTCGATAAGTTTGATCTGACAAAGCTGGATGACACATGGGGGGAATGGGGCGAACTTCATCACAAGCTTGGAAAAGCCTCTGAGGAAAACAAAGCGCTCAGCAACAACAATACTGCCTTATCCATTGCAAATGATCAGCTTGTTGCAAGGAATAAAACCGTCGAAGAAATTCTCAGAACCGGCGGTCAGAATTTGGAGTTGCAGTTCAATTGTAACGACATAAATTCTCGCCCGATGGTCGTGCGCTGGGAACGTCGCAACGGCGGGATCGAAGGGAACCTTCTGGCCTCCAGCGAAACTGACACCCCGATCCGCCAGAACGACGGGATCAATCCGTTCAAGCTGCTGGGTCAGTCGCCCTCATTGCCCTACACGATCGTCGCGAACGCTGGGGATTTCCCCGATTATGACGCCGGTGAGCGCAACTTTGTCGAGGTCATCTCGGCCAGCTTTGAATTTCGGGGCGGCAATCTGGTGGCGTCGATCTGGCCGGGGGATGTGTCCCTGCGCGATCTCTGTGACAGTCAGAAAAGACAGGCCTTCAGCACTGAAGAAGTCGTCACCCAAGTCGCACCGCCTAGCCCTGAGATCACGCCAGCGGATAATGCGGTCAATCGGGCCGCACAGGCAAAGGCAGGTTTCTAATGCGCGCTCTTAGCATTCTTGTGCTGGTGTCCAGCGCCACCCTTGCCCACGGGCAAAACATGCCCGACAGCATCCAGAAACTGCTGAAAAATAGCGATGATCCGCTGGCGGCAATCGATGCGATGGACAATCGGCAACGCCCACCCGTGATCCGCGATCTGGCCAGAGCCGTTGTCGATAATCCGGGCAATCTGGAGTTGGCCCAATTGATGTGTGCGATCCAGCCTTGGACCACAAAAACTGAGAGCGACGCAGGCAGTGATGACGCTATTCAGACGGCATTATGGGAACGCATGCGGAGTCTAAATGCCCAAAGCGAAGAGTTCCGCTGGCTGGACTGCGCCAGCGTGAACCGCACTGGTGGCTATATGGAGGTGGCGGTAAACCCGCTCTATAACCTGCGCCAGTCGGCTTGCACGGCAATCCCCGTCACTGATGATTGGGATGGGTATTATGCAGGCCTGATCGGCTCGATCACCGGCTATAATGAGACAATCTCTCAAGGTCTTTCCAGCGATGCGGCCAACGTGCCACACAGCTATTACCCGACACGGAATATCTTGCGAACAGCGTTGCTAGGAGCGGGCCGAGGCGTCACCGCAGCCAAGTCTGGCCAACCCGATCTAGCACGCAGTTACTTCGCTGATACCGCGAAAGAACTAACCGCGCATCTTGAGACAATCGACTATGCAAACACTCGCAACTCTTGGGTCTTTCATAGTGATCTGACGCTCTATGCAACGTTCTACGGCTGGCTTGGCACTGGCGGCGCACTGGATATGTCTGCGCTCATCAATTGGCCTCCGGCCTTGATGGACGCTGAGATCGCAGATGCCATCCCCCCGGCCACGCGGGCGCAAATCGAAAAGGACGGAGCCACAGACTATGTGGATCCTGTCTACCTTGAGCGGCTCTTACCCCGCGCCGCGCCGAAAGATCAGGAATGCTCTCAGTGGCGTCGCAGGTCCTATGACACGCGGGCTTTGGCCAAAGTCATGCAGGACTGCGCCACCCCTTACGCGAATATGGAAGTCTCCTATGCGATGCTGACCGAGTTGGACCAATGCATCGGCGCTTTCGAGGCTGCAGACTGGCGGGTCCAGTTCTCTAGCGTCCCAAAGGGCGGCGGTTCATCAGAATTGTCGCGGATCAAAAGCAGTCTTAGCGCCATCTTGGGATCAAGCCAGTTCGCAGCATTGCCCAAAACGGAACAGGCCAGCATCCGCGCCAATCTGGAAACGCTGCATCTAGAGGCCGCGGGCAGCTATGCGCGGATCGTCACAGACCACGGGCTGACCACATCGGACCGAACGGCGCTAGAGCGGATCTTTGACGCCATCGGACTGGCCCCGCGCCCGATGATGGCACGGCAGACGATTTACTAACGAAAAAGGCCCCGCATGACACCATGCGGGGCCTTATCGCTTGGCCTGAACACGGGCGATGGCTTAGTTGGAGCCAAAATTAAGCCGGAAAAACAAGCACACTTCTGTCGGATCGGATGGCGCAAGCGCCTGCGTTGGGGCCAGACACATATAGTCTGGAACGTTAGGAACGCGCCGCCAGACACCAAGGTTCTTCCATTTGCCTCCAAGGTATGCCTCAACCTCAAACAACTCAGAGTCGGGTAGCCCTTTCAGTAAGAAGTCTGGCACATCGCGTTGCGATATATTGCTGAAAGCCAACATCGCCCTGTAATTGCCGGTTGTGGGCAAGCTCGTGGTGACACAAGGATACGCTCCCAGATCACCCGCCCGGCACGAACTTACCGTAGCGGCATTTGCCACAATGGGACTGGACAGCAAAGCAGCCAAGCCGACAGCGGTACTGATTGATCTCAACATCCATTTGTTCCCTTTTGAAAACAGGCGGCGGGTCGCCCCCACCGCCCTAGACCACTCTCAGAAGCCTGCAGCCACATAGCCGCCCTGCCCGTCCGGCGTCAGCACAGTCAGGGACGGGGTATAAATGTCTTCGTAGATCTCGTGCGAGGGCATGATATACCAGACCTGATCATTGATGACGGTCCAGAAGTTGCCGCTGTCCTGATCAAGACCACGTGGGCCGCAAGCTGCACGGGGGCCATTCGCAGCCATTGCCTGCGACTGAGCAGACGACACATTATCCACCTGATATTTCAGGGGATCGGTGCTTTCCATCACGATCGAGCAGCCTGCCATTTCGGCCGGATTGTTCGCACGTTCTTTGGCCCGTTGCAGGATATTCCGCGCACCTTCACCGTGGCTTTGATAGAACTCGGCCACCACACGCGGGGGCATATCATAGGCGCTGCTGAACGTGGTCAGCTCGGCGTAGTGGTTGTTGGCACCGTAATCCAACTCGGCAGTCTTGCCGCCACATTGCGCTGCGAAGTACAGCAAATAGCTGCGCTCATCCGGCATGCTCGGCAGTTCGGATTCCCGTAGAATCCACTGGCAGTTCTGCCCTTGATACGTGGCAGCGGGCGGTGCCTCGGGGTAACGGGACATGTAGTTGACCGCACGCCCCTGACAAATCCCAGAGCCCGGCAAACGCGGGCCATCATCGGGGCAATCCGAAACAGGTGCAGCAGCGCTTCCGCTTTGTGTGAACTCTGGGTCAGAATAGACAACGCCCATACGCTGCTGGCATTCCTCGATCTTGGTCACAACTGCCGCTGTTCCGTGCAACTGCCGGTCGACCGAGGCGCGACCGATGTCCACGATCATGTAGTTGCCCTGCGCGACCCTATCCCGCTCGGGCGCACCAAGCCAAGCGATCGTCCAACCATCAACCGCAACGCCCGAGATCGGGCGGGTGTCGCCATCCAGCGTCCAGTCACTGGACCAATCGGACTGCGGACCGTTTGGCGCATAGGGAATCGCCATCTGCCACTGACCGCCATCAAAACCCAGCCGCCAGCGATCATTGCCAACGCCTGTTTCTGCGGCGCAATAGGCGGGACGGCTGCCATCAAAGCCGACAAAGACATTCCAGCCGCGCACCTGCGCGTAAGGACGTTCAACAATTCCCCCGCCACCGGCGATGTCATATCCACCGTATTCATTGACCCCTGCGCCTGCCGCACAGGACATCAGCAGACCGGATGCCACGCACCCCGCCAACATCTTCAAATAATCCATTATTTCCTCAGGAGTTTAAAATAAACTTTTCAATTCAGATATTCCTACGATGAATACCCTACACCCGCTTATGTCAAGCACATCAAAATATGAGAAATTTGCCAATCAATTCGAAGACAACGCTATGCCTTACCGAAGAGTTAATTCATAAATTATCAAATAGGTATTTAATAAATTTTCCAACCACGCCAGCTAATCTGCCCAATAAAAAGGCACTCCGCCCCGCAATCGGGACGGAGCATTCTGTTTAGACCCTGAGCAGCGTTTTAATTGCCCGACGCTCGTCCATCGCTTTGTATCCTTCGGCAACCTCGGCCAGCGGTAATTCCAGATCAAAGACCATCCCCGGCGCGATCTCGGACTTCAGGAACCGGTCCATCAAATCTGGCAGATATCGGCGCACGGGGGCCGGTCCGCCGAACAGCCGCTTTTGCTGAAAGAACAGCCCCTCACCGGTGAACGTCACCTCATGCGGCACGCCAACGAAACCGACCGACCCACCAGGACGGCAAACCCCGAGTGCCTGATCCATCGACTGCTGAAGACCGACGCATTCCAGCACCGCATCGGCCCCGACGCCGCTGGTCAACTCCAGCACCTCACCGATACCGTCCGCGCCACGGGCAGCAACGATATGGGTCGCGCCATATTCACGGGCCAACGACTGACGTGAGGGGTGACGCGACATGGCGATGATCTTTTCCGCACCGCGCAATTTCGCAGACAGAACCCCCATGAGGCCCACGGCCCCATCCCCCACGACCACAGCGGTCGAGCCCTCTTTGACCCCTGCCGCCTCGGCCGCGTAATAGCCGGTGCCCAGAACATCAGAGACCGCCAGCATGTGGGGGATTTGTTCATCTGTTGGCATCTCCTGCGTGGGAACTAAAGTGCCATCGGCCAGCGGCACCCGCGCATAGGGTGCCTGTGCGCCGGTCATGAATTCCCGCTGCTCACAGGAGGACGGGTAGCCGAACTGGCAATGGGGACAGGTGTTGTCCGACAGCACGAACGAGCCGACAACGAACTGACCGGGCCGCACGTTGCGGACCTCAGAGCCGACCTCGATCACCACGCCGCAATATTCATGGCCCATATGCATCGGCGCATCAAACGGCCCCTTTGCGCGGTAAGGCCAAAGGTCTGATCCACAGATACAGGTGGCCGACAGTTGGATGATCGCATCGGTGGGCCTCAGAATTTTCGGATCCTCGACCGTTTCGAACCTGACATCACCAGGGCCATGCATGACTGTCGCTTTCATAGGGAACTTCCTTTCAGCAAAGAGGGGATACCATCGCAAACCACAGCGGCCGTGCCGCCAACGGGTCCGCATCTTCTGCTTTGAGATAGGCCCGCAATTACCCCTCGATTAGTCATGAAATTAGACTTAGGTTTATATCAGATATTCATGAGGAAGATCAGCTATGCCCCTTCGCCGCGATGACATGTCCGACCTGATCGCCTTTCTGGCCGTCGCCGAAGAACGCAGCTTTACCCGTGCAGCGGCGCGGCTTGGGACCTCGCAAAGTGCGCTTAGCCATCTGGTGCGGCGTCTGGAAGAGCGGCTGGACCTGCGCCTGTTGGCCCGCACCACCCGCCACGTCGCCCCGACCGAGGCGGGCGTCCAGTTGATGGCCACCCTGCGCCCTGCCTTGGACAACATTGAAGATCGTCTGTCGGAATTGGCGTCCTTGCGCGCTGACCCAAGCGGCACCTTGCGGATCAATGCGCCCCAATGGGCCGCGCAACACATCCTGATGCCAGCGGTAACGCAGTTGATGACCGCGCATCCCAACCTGAACATCGAGATTGAGGTTGATCACCGCATGGTCGACATCGTCAGGGATGGCTTTGACGCAGGCGTGCGCCTTGGGGAAGAGGTCGAGAATGACATGATCGCCCTACGCATCGGACCTGATATCCAGATGATGGTTGTGGGCAGTCCCGCCTATTTTACCGCCCACGGCGTGCCTCAGACGCCGCACGATCTGACAGGCCACCCGTGCAACAATCTGCGGATGCCCACGATGGGCGGGCTATATGCGTGGGAGTTTGAAAAGGACGGGCACGCCCTGAACGTGAGGGTGACAGGGCAATTTACCTCGAACGATCCCGAAGCGCTGATCAAGGCCGCTGTGGACGGGGTCGGGCTGACCTGCTTGCCCTCAGGCCATCTGGATCATTTGCTTGAGGGCAACGAACTGGTGCGTTGCCTTGCAGACTGGTGCCCGCCCTTTCCGGGCTACCACCTGTACTACCCCAGCCGCCGACAAGCCCTTCCGGCCTTCCGCGCCCTGACCGAGGCCCTGCGTTACCGCCCATGAAAAAGACGGGACATGCCCGCCTTTCCATAGGTTCGCTTAGACGATACCGCCGCCCGCACCGCTGACCTTGGGGCGGACCTCGGCCACTTGGGCGCGGTAGCCACTGGCGCGATAGGTGGCGACTGGGTCAATCGCGCCGCCTTGCTCTAGTCGAGCCATGGCTAGGATCGGCTCGACGTCCGTCCGGAAGGCGCGACGCAAGGTGGCGCTGGCCATCAGCGCATCGTTGCTGTCCTGATAGCCCGCCAAAGCGGTACGATCCACCAAAGACGCCTGCACAAACGCCCGCTGAATTTCGCAGGCCGAGATCATCAGGCTCTCGATCGGGTCGGTCACATTGTGGCTTTGGTCGATCATGTGCGACAGGTTCAGCCCATCTGTCCCTTCGGCGTCCACCAATTCGTTGAAGACAAGGAACAGGCGGTAGGGATCAATCGTGCCGCTATCCAGATCATCGTCCCCGTATTTAGAGTCGTTGAAGTGGAAGCCCCCCAGCTTGCCCTGACGGATCAGGCGGCTAACGATCATCTCGATGTTCACGTTCGGCGCGTGGTGGCCAAGGTCCACCAGACATTGCGCCTTATCCCCCAGTTCCGAGGCGATGATATAGCTGGTGCCCCAATCCTGCACGACGGTGGAATAGAACGCGGGCTCGTAGATTTTATGCTCTGAGAAGATGCGCCAATCGTCAGGCAAATGGCCGTAGATGGCCTTCATGGACTCCATATAGCGATCAAACTGACGGCCCATGTGGGTCTGACCCGGGAAGTTCGAGCCATCGCCGATCCAAACCGTCAGCGCCTTGGACCCCAGTTTATCGCCGATCTCAATGCACTCGATATTATGCTCGACCGCTTGGCTGCGGGTGGCCGCGTCGGTGTGGCTGAGCGAGCCATATTTATAGCTGTGCGCCTGATCATCCTGATCCTGAAATGTATTCGAGTTCATGGCATCGAACCCCAAGCCATGCTCTTCGGCCTTCGCCAGCATCTCGGCGGGATCAGCCTTGTCCCACGGAATGTGCAGGGACACAGTGGGGGTCGCTTGGGTCAGGCCGTGGATCACGCCGCAATCGTCCAGCTTGTCAAAGATGTGGCGCGGCTCTCCCAATCCGGGGAAACGGGCAAAGCGGGTGCCGCCGGTGCCAGTGCCCCAGCTGGGAACGGCCACGCCGAAGGATTTGGCGCGGTCCTTGATGGCGGCGATGTCGATGCCGCGACGGGCCAGATGGTCGCCAAGCGCGTCGAAATCGATACGCAGGTCAGCTTCGCGCTTCGCGTTCTCGGCCGCAACCACTGATGAATTAATCATAAAAATTCCTCCCATTGGTGGCCGCGCGCCCCCGATGGAGCCGCACGGCGGGCGCGCTTAGCGGGTAAAGGCCTGCACGTTACCGGCATCCACATTGATGATATTGCCAGTCGATTTTGCCGATTGTTCCGAGGCAAAGAAATAGGCCGCTTCGGCGATATCCTCGGGCATCACATTGCGTTTCAGCATACTGCGGTTGCGGTACATCTCTTCCAGACCTTCTTTGTCGGTGCCGTAGGTGCTGGCCCGCTGGTTCAACCACTCGCCTTCCCAGATCTTCGAGCCGCGCAGAACCGCATCGGGATTCACCACGTTGACGCGAATGCCAGCCTCGGCCCCTTCCAGCGCCAGACAGCGGGCCAGATGGATTTCGGATGCTTTCGCGGTGCAATAGGCGCTGGCATTGGGCGACGCCGCCAACCCGTTTTTCGAGGCCACAAAGACCACCGATCCGCCAATCCCTTGGGTGCGCATGACCTTGAAAGCCTCTCGGCTGACAAGGAAATAACCCGTGGAGAGGATCGACATGTTTTTGTTCCACAACTCCAATGTGGTCTCTTCCACCGGCGCGGAGGATGCGATGCCCGCATTCGACACCAGAATATCGACACCGCCAAATTCAACGGCAGTGTATGCGTAGGCGGCCTGCACGGCAGCCTCATCGGTGACGTTCATCTGTACGGTGCGCACCACGTCTTTGCCAAACGTTCCTGCAAGGCTGACATATGTGCTGGCCAGTGCGGCCTCATCTATGTCAGCCAGCATGACGCAAGCGCCTTCGGACAGGTACCGCGCCGCTGTCGCTGCACCGATGCCGCCTGCCCCGCCCGTCACCAGCGCAACGCGGCCGGCCAGTGATTTCGGCTTGGGCATACGCTGCAACTTGGCCTCTTCCAGAAGCCAGTACTCGATGTCGAAAGCCTCTTGTTCCGGCAGACCGCAGTATTCGGACACCGCCGAGGCACCGCGCATGACGTTGATCGCGTTCACATAGAACTCTCCCGAGATGCGGGCCGTCGCGCGGTCCTTGGCAAAGGTGATCATGCCAACACCGGGGACCAGATAGACCACTGCGTTCGGATCACGCAAAGCGGGCGAGTTGTCATGCTTGCAGCGCTCATAATAGGCAGCATAACCGTCGCGATAGGCGGCCACTTGCGCGGGCAACCCTTCCAGAACCGCATCGATGTTGTTCTGTGCGGGGTCGAAATCCACCACCAGCGGGCAGATCTTGGTGCGCAAGAAATGATCGGGGCAAGAGGTTCCCAGCGCCGCAAGGGGGCGCATATCGGCGGCATTCACAAACTCCAACACCGCTGCACTGTCATCGAAATGGCCAACCATATGCTGCTGGCCGGACACCATGCCACGGATCGCAGGCATCAGACGGGCGGCAACAGCGCGACGGGCATCCGCATCAAGACTTTCATGGACGGCACCGCCAAAGGCAGGCACATCAGCGGTCTTTTCCTCAAAGAAAGCAATGGCTTTGTTGATGATTTCCAGCGTCAGCTCATAGCAGGCTTTCGCATCGTCATCCCACGTGAACAGCCCGTGGCTTTCCAGAACAACACCTTTCGCATCAGGGTTCTCCAGACAGAATTTCTCCAGCCACAGTCCCAGCTCATAGCCGGGTTTCTTCCACGGCAGCCAGCCGATCTGGTCGCCAAAAATCTCGGCAGTCAGCTCGCGCGAGTTCTTCGAGGCCGCGATGGCGATAATCGCATCAGGGTGCATGTGATCGACGTGCTTACGCGGCACATAGGCGTGCAGCGGCGTGTCGATCGAGGCTGCGCGCGAGTTCAGGTTAAAGGTGCAATGGGGCAGATAGCCGACCATCTCATCTTCAAAATCAACGCCCCGATACTTGCCCTTCAGCGCCCGCAGCTTGTCCATGTAAAGGGTCGCAAACCCGTCCATCTTGATCGAGCCCACATCCCCGCCAGAGCCCTTGACCCACAGAACCTCGGCCTGCTCGCCGGTCAGAGGATCGGCCTGCATGACCTTCGCGCTGGTGTTGCCGCCCCCGTCGTTGGTGATCCGCTTGTCAGAACCAAGCAGA
>JAYZYX010000060.1:0-5944 GCA_036139795.1 Pseudomonadota bacterium
CTGCCGTGCAGAATTGGGATGATTTGAAATACTGCCTCGCCCTGAAGCGCTATCGCACGATGACTGCGGCGGCTTCGGCGCTGGGAACCAACACCGCGACGGTATCCCGCCGGATTGACCGGATGAACGAAACCTACCGTCACCCCCTATTCAAAAAAGAAGGCCATCAGTGGCGCCCGACCCGCGTGGCCGAGCATCTGATCAGCCTTGCAGAAAACACCGAAGAGGCGCTGCAAACCCTAGAGGTTGAGCTGAACGACGACCCGAAAGAACTGGTGCTGCGCATCAGCGGGGTGTTCCCCTTGCTGCAAAGCGATCTGGGTGCGCTGATCTCGAATCTTTACCGGACCATTGACGGGCTAGAGCTGACCGTCGCCGCCGCCCCTGCCAGCCTGGCCTTTGGTGAAACCGATATCGCCGTTTCGACCACGCCCCCCGAAGAGGGCCGGATCATCAGCCAGAAGATCGGCACCATCACCGAGCGCGTCTACGCGCACCGGAACTTTGCCGGTTCGCTGGAAGGATGGGCCAAGCTGAACGGCGACACCATCCATGAGGAATTGCACGACCAGCTTTTCATGGCGTTTGATTCGCCCGCGAAGCTATCGATCGACGGGGTCGATACCGCCTACCAGATAATTGGCGCGTTTCCCCTGTGCTGCGTCTTCAATGACACCTTCGCGCAATCGGATAGGTCGCTTGTCCCTGTGGACGGGTACCCGGTCAGCACGCACGAAATCTGGGTGTCCTACCACACGTCCCGCAAGAATGATCCTCTTATCAGACGCGCGATTGACTGCATCTCAGACATGCCTTTGAGCGACCGGCCAACCGAACGATACAGCGCTTAACGCACTCCCAACTTTGCACATAGCCGACCACCCAAACGGCTAACCTTAGGGATAGAAAGCAACACCTTGGAACGTTGCCGCCTCCCCCTACGGACGGGTTATTTTTGTTTAAAATCATGTGTTTATGGGTGATGCGCAAACTGAACTTTGCAAACTTCAAGCTAATGAGACCCACACTTCTGCGTTAGCCTGAACCTATCAAACGAGTACTCACAGACCATCGGTCAGAGGCTCAAACCCGGGCGGAAACGCCCAACCAGGAGCAAGACAAATGGCCATTGGCTACCAGATCGCAGAGGCAACACCGGAGGATGCACTTAGCATCACCGGCGATAGTTTCGGCGCCCGGTTTGTCAGCTTCCGCAACTTTGACCGCTTCGATGACGCCATCCAGCAGACCGATCTAGGCATGGTGATCTGGCCCGGCGGCACGCTGGCCGAAAAGAACCCCGAACGGTTCGGTTTTGAGTACGACGGCCTATACAACTCGGACGCAACCGGCGGTAAGCCCGGCCTGGACGAGATTATGGCCTACTGCGTGGACAACGGCCTGTCGCTGACGGTGACCCTGCCCACTGCACGCTATGCAGATGATCATGACGCCCTGCGCGCTGATCTGAGCGACTTCCTCGACGATCTTTACGGCGGCACCTACGGTGAGCTGCCCCAGCAGATCTACTTTGAGGTCGGCAACGAATTCTACGGCGTCTTTGATGGCGCGACCGAGGCCGAACAGGCCGCTGCCTACGCAGAGATCGTCAACGTCTATGCCGAAGTGGTTCTGGAAAAAGAGGCTGAATACGCCGACCAGTCGGACAGCGTTGACTGGAACGTCCAGATCGGCCGTGAGGTCGCTGCGACAGATGCCATGCTGGATGTGCTGTCGGATGACGCCATCCTGATGACCGACGCTCTGGTCCATCACCGCTTTAACGTTAGCATCGACTCGGCTGACAAATGCGTGGACGACGTCGCAGAAAGCCTGAACCTGTGGGAGCAAGAGACCGACGCACTTGGCATCGACCGTCCCGACCTGTCGCTCAGCGCGTTCAACACCGCGTCGCTGTCGCGTGTTGAGGCTGCGCAGGATTTTCTGACCACCGAAGCAGGCGAAGGCCTAACCATCGACGATCTGGACCTTGATGGCCGCTCGAACCTTGAGTTTGAACAGCATTACCAAGAGATGCTGGACTATCGCCCCTATGGCCTTGAGCAGGGCGAGAACATCCTTCAGGTCTTCTCCGAATATCAGGGGTTGGGGACCTCTAGCGCGGGTATCTACGGCTGGGATCTGACCCACGCGGGCCGTCTGAGCTACGAAGATGTAGACGGCAACAGCCACCTATTCGTTGCAGGCGATCTGCAAGACATGATGGCCGAGGCACTGGACGGCACCAAAGTTACCAACTGGTACGAAAGCAACGATCTGGTCGACCACACCGACACGGGCATCTACGGCTTTGATAGCCCCGACAAGCTGGTGGTCTTCCTGACCGCACCGCAGGACTTTGGCGGCCAGAACACCGTCAACGTCGAGCTGGCCATGCAGGGCTTTGGCGATATCACCGAAGTGTGGGGCGAAAGCCTGACCAGCGAAGTGCCGGAAGACTGGAACACCATGTTCGATGTGCCGGTTGTTGATGGTGTCGATCAATCGCCCGAGGCCGAAACCTACGCGGTTGGCGTGCGCGAGTCCTTCTCGCCCGAGCAAGACGGCGGCAACCTGAACATCAGCTTCACCCAACCCGGTGAAATCATCCGCCTGACCTTCGCCCGCAATGACGCAGCCGCGGATGAGATCGCTACGTGGCACGGCGAGCAGTCCTCGATCATCGATCTTGAGGCAATTGCCGAAGAAGAAACTGATGTCACCTACTGGGAAGAGCCCGAAGTCCTGCCCTCGGTCGATTTTGAAGACGATCCCGACAGCGAGGACAATGCCGACGAAGAAAACGCTGACGCCGCACATGGCGGTGGTGGTGAAGGCGGCGGCGGCGGCGGTGCAGGCTTTGCCGGATTGCTGGGCCTGATGCTGATGCTGATGGGCGTCTAAGTAAAAAAACTTCCTGAAAGTTTTGCTTTCATATCCAGCAAGACTCTCCCACCCCGAAGCGATTGCTTTCGGGGTATTTTTCATTTGTCCATGAAGTTGCCGTAATCCAGACTTACAATAATGCAAAAGATGACGCCAAGTCACTGCTTATCAACAGTTTTTCAGGAAGAGTGCGCCCCAATTGCGCCATATTTGGAAACTAATTCAAGCTTACACAGACCATGAACCTGATCGCTGGACACCGCCGGTGAGATGACGGTTCGCCCCGCAGGCCAGACTTAAAAGGTATCAAAGGTTAATTGGCTCTGAGGCCGCTCTCACTACCAAGCGGGGGTCCTAACCGGACCCCCGTGCGCGTTTTCAGGCGGTGAATTTCGCGTCCAGATAGTCCAACAGCGGACCCGAGGAGACGGCACCGCCGATTGCATCCTCGATCGTTTGCTGTGCGGGTTTCTGGCTACCAAAGCGCTGGACTTTTTCACGCAGCCAACCGGTCGCAGGCTTCAGATCACCATTGGCCAGTTGTCCTTCCAGATCGGGCAGATCCTTCCGCAAGGCGTCATGCAGACAGCCTGCATAAACGTTCCCCAGCGTGTAAGTCGGGAAATATCCGAACAGACCGACAGACCAGTGAACGTCCTGCAAGACCCCGTTCGAGGGCTTGTCGACCGCATAACCGAAATCCGCCTTGAACCGGTCGTTCCATGCGGCCTCAAGATCGCTGACCTCAAGCTGACCGCTAAACAGCGCCCGCTCCAGATCGAAGCGCAGCATGACATGCAGGTTATACTGCACCTCATCGGCCTCGGTCCGGATATAGCCGTTATGGACGCGGTTCACAGCGCGATAGAACGCCTCTTCATCCGCGATCCCTTCAAGGGCACCGAAACGGTCCACCATCCGGCCATAGAGCCAGCCCGTGAAGGCACGCGAACGACCAAGCTGGTTCTCATAAATCCGGCTCTGGCTTTCGTGAACGCCCATAGACGCCCCCGACCCCAGCGGCGTCAGCAGGAAATCATCGCTGATGTTCTGCTCATAGCACGCATGACCCACCTCATGGATGGTCGAGTAGATGCAGTTGAACGGATCATCCGCCGCTGTGCGGGTGGTGATCCGCACGTCCTGCCCGCTGCCAGAGCTGAACGGATGCACTGCCTTGTCGATGCGGCCACGGCTCAGGTCATAGCCAAAGGCCAGCGCTACCTCTTCGGCCAGCGCCATCTGGATTGCGGGATCAAAACTGCCCTTTAGCTCGGGACCTTTGGGGCGGCCCAGAACCTCATCCCGCAAAGCCACCAGACGGGGGCGCATGGCATCAAAGAGGTCAGAGATTTCAGCCCCTGTCAGGCCCGGCTCATAATCATCCAGCAGGGCATCATAGGCCACGTCACCGCCCAAAGCTGCCGCCTCTTCGCGGCGCAGTTGCACCACTTCGGACAGGATCGGTAAAAAGGCCGCCACGTCCTGCGCACCGCGCGCCTTGGCCCAACCCCCTTGCGCCTTCGATGTGGTGCGGGCCAGTGCCTCGGCCAAAGCCGAGGGGACCTTGGTCGCGCGGTCATAACTGCGACGGATTTCCCGCAACTGGGCGGCCTGAACGGCGTCACTTGCCTCGGCCTGCGCCAACCACTCCCCAACACGGGGTTCACAGCGGCGAGCATGCAGAACCTGCTCTAGCGCGGCCATTTCTTCGGCCCGCTGCTCGGCCGCCCCTTCGGGCATCATGACCTCTTGATCCCAGCCTGTACGGCCCGCCACCTGCCCCAAGGCCTCGGTAACGCGGACAAAAGCCATCAAGTCATCATATGCAGCCATCACAGACCCTCACGTACACTGGTGGCAACGGGATAGCGAGACATGAACCGGGCCCGCAGGATCAGCACCCATAGGGCCACCGCGCCGATCTGATGCATGATCGCCAGATACCAGGGCGAGCTATGCATGACCGTCACAATCCCCAACAGCATCTGCAGAATCAACATCGCGAAGACCACGGTAAAGGCACCGCGCGTCTTCGGATAGGCACTGCGCCGCCCCTTAAGGAACACCACAACCCCGAAGATGAACAGCAAATAGCC
The DNA here is from genome assembly GCA_036139795.1 of Pseudomonadota bacterium. Lineage (GTDB taxonomy): Bacteria > Pseudomonadota > Alphaproteobacteria > Rhodobacterales > Rhodobacteraceae > Donghicola. The sequence continues at coordinate 4,986 of JAYZYX010000060.1, forward strand.
CGAGCACCGGTGGATCAACTGCACCAGCCCGTCGTTCTCAAAGAAGTTCCGCCACACCGGCTCAAGGATGAACATATCTGGCGGCGTCCAATGACCCGCCATCAACGGCCAGTCCGTGTAGTTCCGGCCCGCATCAATACCGGCGACCAAAGCCCCCAGCAGGATCTGCAAAAACGCAAAATGCAGCAGACCGGTGGACAGACCAAACAGCTTCTTCTCACCGCCGCGACGGGCCTGCAACAGATCGCGCGACTCGCGTCCCAATTCGAACACATACCACGCGATAAAGCCAAGGATCACAAAGGCGATGCCCAGATGGGTCGCCAACCGGTAGCTGGCCACATCCAGCATCTGCCCTGTCAAACCGCTGGCAACCATCCACCAGCCGATCGCACCCTGCAGGCCACCCAAAGCACCGATGAACAACAGCCGACCCGTCCAAGCCGGGGGGATCGCCCGCGCCAGCAAGAACCCGAAAAAGCCCAAAGCCCACACAAGGCCAATGGTCCGCCCCAACTGACGGTGACCCCATTCCCACCAGTAGATGGCTTTGAACTCGCCAAGGCTCATGCCCTTGTTCTGCAACTGATATTCAGGAATCTCCTGATATTTCTCAAATTCAGCCTGCCACTCCACATCGCTCATCGGGGGCAAGGCACCAGTCACAGGGCGCCATTCGGTGATCGACAGCCCGCTGTCGGTCAGACGGGTCAAACCGCCCACGGCAATCATCCCCATCACCATCACAAAGATCAGCATCAGCCACAGGCGCACCGCGCCGCGCGCCCCGCGCTTGGTCCGGTCGATTGCTCCAGCGGCGCTCTGCTGCGCCTGCTTGCCATCAACCTCTTCGAAAATACTGCGTTTTCCGCTCATGGGTCCTGTCTCCATTCGTCGGGCGGACATTAGGGCGCAACCCCGCCCGCTTCAAGCAACCCACATCAAAGATGCGACCATGC
>JAYZYX010000061.1:0-10144 GCA_036139795.1 Pseudomonadota bacterium
GCTTTCTGGTCTTCCAGCAATTTCGCAACCAAGTCCCGGTTGAACTGCGCATCGGCATCCTCCGGCGCCGTGGCAAGGCGGTTATCGAAGGCGGCAAGCGCCTCTTCGAACCGCCCCGCACGCGCCAGTGCGTTGCCAGCATTGTAGCCATCGTTGCCAAAGCCCTTGGCGGCGGCCTCGTAATCCCCCGCACGGTAAAGCGCTCCGGCGCGCCAGTCCGGCGCAACAAAGGCGGCGGCGGCGGCGGCATAATCGCCTTGCGCGAAGGCGCGTGCGCCCTGCTGATCGGGCGTGGCCCAAAGGTCGTCCAGCCCCGCAGCCCGAGCCGAGCCAGAAGTGGTGCCAAAGCCGACCAGCGCCAGCATCACTGCGAACAGGACACCGCGACGGAAAGCGAAAGGCATTAACAGCACAGGCACCAGCAAAAGAAGGTATCCCCGGTCATACCAGCGGTCAGCTTTCAGATCGGACTGATGCCCGGGCTGTGTCGTGGCAATCGTCGCGGGCAAAAGCCGGTCGAGATCAGCCGATGTCGCCGTGACTTCGGCATAGCGCCCGCCACCGGCCTCAGCGAGGCCCTGCATGGCAGAGGAATCAAGCCGCGCCACCTGCGCCGCGCCGCCCACACTGATCACACGGCCATCAGCGGTTTGCAGAGCTGCGCCTTCGGTGGTTCCGACGCCCAGAACGCTGACCGCATAGCCATCGGCACGTGCCGAGCGGGCAGCTGCGCGGCTGGCATCTGGATCGGCCCCAAGATCGTCGGCCATCACAAGGATGCGCCCACGGGTCGCGCCCGCAGAGGACAGCAGGTTATGTGCCTCATCTATCGCCAGATTAAGACGGTTGCCGAGGACCGGCATGAGGTTGGTCGAGAGTTCCGGCAGCATCTCGGCGATCACATCCCCGTCCGGCGTCAGCGGTGCCGCAACAAAGGGGCGGTCGGCGTAGATCACCAGACCCACATCCTCACCGATTGCCCGATCAAGGATGTCGCGCAGCTTGTGTCCGGCCCGCGCCAACCGTGAGGGCACAAGGTCCGCGCCGTTCATCGACTGCGCAAGGCTGAGGACAACGACCACGGGCTCTGCCCCGCGAGTGGTGGGGGTCGGCAGCTTCTCCCAGGCCGGTCCGGCCATAGCAAGCACAGCGGCCAGCAGCCCTGCCGCCAGCGCGGCGACAAGGCCCCGAGACGGACGCGCCGCATTTCCGCCAACCGTCAGGTGTTTCAGCAGATGCGCGTCAACCGTTCCGGTCCAGCCGCGTTCTGTCGCCGCTCTTGCGCCGTGCCATACCAGCGCCACCACCGCGACAGCAGGGACAAGCGCCCAAAGCCATTCTGGCCGAAGGAAATGTAGATCGCTCATATCCGAACCTCCTTAGTACGCGCGTTGCCGCGCAGCCCGTCAAACCGGATGCGAGAGAGACCCGCAGCCAAAGACAGGATCAACGCCAGTCCCAGCGGCCAGTGCAGCATCGACACTTGCGGCCGCACCACCTGCGGATCGCCTTTCACAGGCTCGATCCGGTCGATCGCGCGATAGACCTGCGCCAGACCTTCGGCATCGGTGGCACGGAAGAACTTGCCGCCAGTGCGGTTTGCAATCTCGGTCAGCGTTCCTTCATCAAGGTCAGCCGAGGGGTTGACCACCTGCTGCCCGAACGCGGTCTGTGCGACCATCTGGGTGGCACCGACGCCGATGGTGTAAACCCGCACACCCATTTCGGCGGCAAGGTCCGCCGCACGCAGCGGCTCCATCACGCCCGCATTGCTGGCACCGTCTGTCAGCAGGACAAGCACGCGGTCGCCCTCGGGCCGGTCGCGCAGGCGTTGCAGCGAGACCGCGATGGCATCTCCGATGGCGGTTTCGGTCCCGGTCAGACCGACCTGCGCCTCGTCCAGAAACTCTGTCACGGCACCGCGGTCAAAGGTCAGCGGTGTCTGCACATAGGCCCGATCAGAAAACAGCACGAGCCCGATCCGGTCGCCCGCGCGGCGCGAAACGAAATCGCTTGCTGCGGTCTTGACCACATCAAGACGCGTCGCGGGCCGCCCGCCGGCAAGGAAATCCTCGCGGCCCATACTGCCCGACAAGTCCACAGCCATCATGATGTCGCGCCCCTCTGCGGGTAGCGGCGCGGGCTCGCCCACCAGAACCGGACGGGCCAGTGCCGCGACCAGCAAAACCCAGACCACCCAGGCAAGGACCGCAGGCAGACGTCGTCCATGAGCTGCGACCGATCCGCCGCCTGAAAGGGTGCGGAAGAACGGAACACGGATCGCACCGGCGGCCCCTTCAGGACGCGGGGCAAGGCTGCGCCGGGCAAGAAATGGCAAGGGCAGAAGAAGGGCCGCGAAGGGCCAAGCGAAGGTGATCATGCAACCCTCCGGATCCAGATTTCGGCCGGGGCGAAAAGCGCCCTGACACGGGATGGTTCAAGCGTTTCGGGATTGCGGTACGGCGCTTCGGCAAGCAGCCCCGCAACGTCTGGCGGCAGGCCAAAGCGTCCTTGTTCCAAGGCACCGGCCCATTCTGCTTCGCTGAGACTGGCCAGATGGCGTCCCTGCGCCGACAGCGCCACGCGCCGGATCAGTGCGGCAAGGTCCGTGGCAAGGCCCGAATAATCCTCGGTTTCCATGCGCGAGCGCAGCGCTGCAAATTCCCGGAGGGCGGCATAGCGGCGGGTGCGGCGGCGCTGAATATTCCACGCAATCGCCGCAGCCATGAGGATGAGCGAAAGCGCGATCAGCGCCCACCAGCCCGGCGCAAGCGGCCACCAGCTGACGGGCGCGGGCAGTCGGATGTCGCGCAATTGCTCAAATGCGGCCTGCTGCTCAGGGGTCAGAGGGGTCATGCGGCGGCCCTCCCCTTACGCGGAAGAAGCACGGATTGCGCCTTGTCCTCGGTCGAGAGCCAGTGGCAGGCCATTCCCAACCGGGCGCATAGCGCCGTCAGTCGCGTCCGCCGCGCGGTAAAGTCCTGCGCATGGCGATCCCTCGCGACACGCGCCAGCCCGGCGATGGCGACGGCAGCACTGCCGTCACTCAGCTTGCCGCCGCGATCAGGCAAGTCGGCTTCCATCCTGTCATAGAGAGCGATGCAAGACACATGCGCCCTTCGCGAAAGGCGCCGCAGTTCGCGCTCTTCAGCGGCGTCAAGGTCGGCGAAATCGCTGATGATAAAGGCCAGCGTGCCGGGACGGCAGACGCGGGTCAGCCGTTTCAGTGCGGTGGCCATTGGCACTTCACCGCTGGCCTCAACGCCAAGCAGCGTGCCATCGCTGACCCTCTTCAACAGGCCCAACAGTGCCGCGCGCGACCGCGACGGAGCGACTTCGACCAAACCGGTTCGGGTCAGGATCGTCGCCCCGACCCGATCTCCGCCATCATGACCCGTCCAGGCCAGCGCAGCGGCGATTTCGGCGGCCATATGCGCCTTAAAGCGTGTGCGGGTGCCGAACTGCATCGTGGACCTCAGGTCGATCAGCAGGAAAACGGGGCGCTCGCGCTCTTCGTGGTAAAGCTTGGTCCAAGTCTCGCCGCTGCGCGCCGTCAGACGCCAGTCAATGGCACGCGGCTCGTCACCCGGCTGGTAGGCGCGGCTTTCGGCATATTCCATACCGCGACCCCGAAAGACGCTGCGGTTGGCGCCCCACAGGTGGGTCGAGACCCGACCCCCGGGCGCAAAACCGGTGATTGACCGGTCCGGACGGGCGCGGATCAACTCGCTTGGGGCAGCTTCGATCCCTTGTGCATAATCGCGGGTCATCTGCCATCTCCTCAGGTCGCGGGGACAAGATCAAGCAGCCGGTCGATCAGCTTGTCCGAGGTCAAACCGTCGGCCTCGGCCTCAAAGGTCGGAATAACGCGGTGGCGCAGCACGTCATGGGCGACAGCCTGCACATCCGAGGGCGAAACATAGTCCGACCCGCGCATCATCGCGTGCACCCGCGCACATCGATCTAGTGCAATGGTTCCGCGCGGGCTTGCACCCCATGCGACAGCCTCGGCCAGCGAGGTATCCCACACATCGGGCCGCCGCGTTGCCTGAATCAGCGCCAGAACATAGCTTTCAAGCGCAGGCGAGACATGCACTTGCAGCGCGGCGCGACGGGCGGCGAAGATCGCCTCTTGCGGAATCCGCTGCACAGGATCACCCCCTTCGCCCAAGGCTTCGCCACGGGCAATGCGAAGGATGTCCCGTTCACTGGATGCATCAGGATAGCCGATGCGCACATGCATCAGGAACCGGTCAAGCTGCGCCTCCGGCAGCGGATAGGTGCCTTCCTGTTCGATCGGGTTCTGGGTGGCCATCACCATGAATAGCTGAGGTAGCGGATAGGTTTCGCCGCCCACCGTGATCTGGCGCTCGGCCATCGCCTCTAGCAGTGCGGACTGCACCTTGGCGGGTGCGCGGTTGATCTCGTCGGCGAGGATCAGGTTGTGAAACAGCGGACCGCGCTGGAACTTGAACGCGCCTTCCTCGGGGCGCCAGACCTCGGTGCCGGTCAGATCGCCCGGCAGCAGGTCCGGAGTGAATTGAACGCGTTTCTCGTCGCAATCGATGGCACGTGACAGCGCAACGATGGCGCGTGTCTTGGCAAGACCCGGTGCGCCTTCGACCAGCACGTGCCCATCCGCCAAAAGCGCGATCAGAAGTTTGTCGATGAAGATGGCTTGCCCGACCACGCGGGCGGATAGGTGATCGCGCAGGCGAACGACAAGTTCGGGCGCGGCGGCGGTTCTCGGGGTCTGGATGTTCATACCTGTCTCCATGGGATCAAAAGAAGGCTGTCCCGGCACAGCGACTGTGCCGGGACATGGAGCATTCGCATTTAGATCAGCTCACATCGCCCTGCTGCGGGATCGCATCGATCGAGAAGGTCTGGACGATGATCGAGTCCTCGACCGCCTTCAGGGCAAGGTTGGCCTCAAAGTATTTGCCCTCATCGACAAGGGTCTGGGCCTTTTCGAACTGGGCCGAGGCCTCGACGATCGGCAACATGGCCGTCGATACGTTCATGTCGATCGACGCCACGCGCAGCACCTCGATCGCATCATCGGGCGAGCCGGTCTGCATCAGGCCATAGGCACGTTCGAGCGCCTGCGTGTTCTCTTTGGTCGCCTTGAAATTCTCGCTGACCGCCATCGACATGTCGAACGGCAGGTAGCGCGCCGCATTCGTGGGATCTTCGGTGTCACCGATGGTGAGGTCATCTAGTGACTTTTCGGCTTTAAGGAACTCTGCACGTGCCTCAGCCAGTCGGCCCTTCGCGGCTTCGATATCGTTGTTGAAAAGCGCGAGCCGCGCAGCATGCGCGCGGGTTACGGCCTGCAAGGCCTCGTCGGCGGTTTTCAACATGCCGGGCTGGGTCTGATATGCGGGCGCTTCGCCGGTTGCGGCGAAAGCAGGTAGAGAAACCGAGGCCATGAACGCTGTCAGGGCCAGAGCGGCAATGCGGGTATTGGATTTCATGTCGGCCTCCTAGGGCTGGTGTGTGAAGTCACACTGCGCCCTTGGCCTCGCGGGTATCTGTCTTTCTGATTACAAGTTTGTTAGGAACGCACAGAGCTGCCGGCATCGGGCCGCACGGTACCTTAGCCACCACAGGCAAGCGTCGATGTTCGGCGGGTCTCAGGAGAAAAATCTTTATATTTCATCTACTTATAAGCTTGCCAACACAACTTTTCCCCACGTCTGGCGCAACGGCACCCGCACAGATTCCTCACCCGTGCTGCCGCTTATCACTGGCAGACGCGGACGCTCTCGGACGAGTTCCGTGGCAAAGCTTTCCTGAATGAGGATGAGTTCAGCAGCAGGACTGATTCATGCTGCGCGGTAGGCAGCGGGCTGCGGCCAAGTGAAGGGCCGTGTTGGAACGATTACAGTCGCATTCCCGTTCTCTGCGGTCTACCCGTTCAGCCCCAGCCAGTAGCGCGTGTATCGGCGCTCGCCCGTGCGTGTGAGGGCGCCGATCTCGACAAGGTCTTGCAGATCCCGCGTCGCTGTCGCCCGCGATGTGCCCGTGATCGAGATATACTTCTCTGCGCTCAGGCCACCTGTGAACCCGTCCGGCCCCTCACGGAACATTCGTGCGATCACCTTGGCTTGTCGGTCATTCAACTGATCACGATGCCGGTCGTAGAAATGGGTCTTGGCGATGAAAAATCCCACGCGGTTCAAGGTGATCTGCTGTGCGTCCAGAACGGCCTCGGCGAACCAAAGAAGCCACGGCGTGACATCCAGCGTCTTCTGATGACGCTCGAGCTGATCGTAATAGTCCTTCCGCTTCCGCTCGATGGTAAAGGCCAGCGCGATCAGACTGGGCTGACCGATGTTTTGCGCCAGAGATTTCTCGGCCAAAGCCCGCCCCAAGCGGCCATTGCCGTCCTCAAATGGGTGGATGCTTTCGAAGTAAAGATGACAGAGGCCCGCGCGTGTCAGCGCTGGCAAGGGCGTGCCGCCCTTTGGTCCGGTCCGATTGAACCACGCGACATAGCGGTCCATTTCCGCCGGAACCTGCTCAGACGGCGGGGCCTCGAAATGCACGACAGGTCGATCCACGCGCCCCGAAACGATCTGCATCGCATCTTCGTGCCGCCGGTACGCGCCGACAGCCTCTAGCCGTTTGTCGAAAGACAACAACATGTCGTGCCACCGAAACAGCGTGTCATGCCCCAGCGTCGCCGCATAGGTCGAGTAGACATCAACCATCATCTCGGCCACCCCCTGTTCGCGGGGTTTGTGCGGATAGCTATCCGGTTCCAATCCAAGGTGCCGGCGGAGTGAGGATTGCACGCTGAGCCGATCCAGCATCTCGCCTTCAATGGCGCTGGTCTTCATGGCCTCATCGCTCAGCAGATCGATACGAAGTTGATCGCGCTCGGTCGGAGTCACATGGCGCACAGCCCCAAGAACCTCACCCGAAGACATCAAAAAGCGCTGTTCCAGCGGTGCCAATGCAGTCGCATCATACCGAAAATCGGGCCAGCCGGATATCTGCCAGTTCCATGCCATGAGTTATAGGGCCTCTTTCTATACCTCACTCAGAGACCACTTTTGAGGCATAAAAGTCAACTCTATGCCTCAACGCGGCCAGTTGCCGCCACTTGGCGGGTTGGTACAGCCTAGATCAAGGCAATGAAGGCTGCACTTACCTGTACCGCGCAATGGAACGGGGCAAGGGCATTCTAAGCCCCTGCAAGAATGGCGCGGGCGCGAAGGCGGACGGGTTCGTCCACCATCTCTCCATCCACGCGGGCCGCGCCGTCGGTGGCGGCCAGAACGCGGGTGGCCCATGCGATCTGCGCTGCATCGGGGCGGAAGGACTGAGTGGCGGGGGCGATTTGGGCGGGATGGATGCAGAGCTTGCCGCCCATCCCCAGTGCTTTCGCGCGGGTGGCGTCAGCAGTCACGGTGGCGGGATCGTCAATGCGGGTGGTCACGCCATCCAGCGGCCCTGCCAGCCCGCCAAGGCGGGCGGCCAGAACCAACTCGCAGCGGGCAGTTAGCAGAGCCTCTGGCGTGTGATCGCACCCCAGATCGGCACAGTAATCGACCGAGCCGAAGGCCAGACGAACAATCCCTTCGGTTTGCGCGATAGCGCAGGCGTTTGCCATGCCCACGGCAGTCTCGATCAAAGCGATCAGGGGCTTGCCGGTGGTCTGGTGGATGCGGCTCAGGGCGCTTGGGTCTTCGGCCTTGGGGACCATGACGGCAGCGCAGTCCAGCGCGGCGACAGCGACGCAGTCGGCCCTGTGCCAAGGGGTGCCTGCGGCGTTGATCCGGACGATGACCGGACAGTCGAAACCGACTTGTAAATTAGCGCGGGCGGCGTCTTTGTCATCGGGCAGAACAGCGTCTTCAAGGTCCAGAATGATCGCATCCGCGCCCGAGGCTGCCGCCTTGGCAAAGCGGTCGGGGCGCGTCGCTGGCACGAACAAGGCGGTGCGCAAAGTCTCCAGCGTTACCATGAGGCTGTTGCCTCCATCGCGACGGGGCCGCCAGTGCGGTTGGTCCAGAGCAGCAGATCGTCCCCGTCCTCATCGGCGTTGATATAGAAATCATCGGTGTCGAAGATTGGCGAGAGGCTGCGGAACCGGAAGCTGGCAGGCACGCTGCCGCGCACATCGGCAGCCAGTTGCGCCAAAAGTGTGGCCTGCATCGGGCCGTGAATGATCAGACCGGGATAGCCTTCAGTCTTTGTGGTGTGCGGGTTGTCGTAATGGATGCGGTGGCCGTTAAACGTCAGCGCCGAGTAGCGAAACAAAAGCGGGGCCGAGGCGATGATCCCCCGCGACACATGCCCCTTGGGGGCGGTCTCGCCCTCTGGGACCGTTGCCGATGAGATGTCGCGATAGACGATATCCTGCCGCTCCGTCACCGCCAGCGTGTCGCCGCTGGAAATCCGGTGTTCCACGGTGACGAAACAGAGCGTGCCAGAGCGTCCCTCTTTCACCACCACATCCAGAATTTCGGACTGGCGCGTGACCGTATGACCGATGCGGATGGGGGCGTGAAAACTGAAGGCTCCGCCCGCCCACATCCGGCGGGGCAGCGGCACGGGGGGCAGGAAGCCGCCGCGCGCTGGGTGGCCATCGGGGCCAAGCTCTGCTGTGGGCACGGCCGGTTGGCACAGGCACAGGTGGATCAGCACAGGGGCCTTAGCCCCGAGGGTCAGGTCAGAGGTCCGGTCGAAGGTCGCGTTAAAGCGCTGCACCTGCGACGAGGTCAGCATTTCCGACTGGGTTTCCGTGCGGCCAACCCATTGGCGCAGGTGGGAAAGATCAACGCTCATCTTGGGTGTCCTTGATCGGGGCCAGCGCAGGCACCGCGCCGAAACTGCGGGCGGCCCCGTCAAACAGCGCAGCAGGCGCAGGATAGCTGACCGGCCCGTTCGGCGTATCCACGGTGACGCGGCGCAGGTGGGGATGTTCAGATAGACCTTGCATGTCATTGACCGAGGCAAAGGCCACATTCACTGCCTCTAATGCTGCAATCGCCTCGGCCTTGGTGCGGGTGGCAAAGCCTTGGGCCACGGCGTCATCCACCTCAGCGCGGTTGGCCACGCGGTCCACGTTGCGGGCATAGCGCGGGTCCGTCCCCAGTTCGGGGCGGCTCATGAAGCCTTCGCACAGCATCCGCCATTCGCGGTCGCTTTGCACCGCCAGCAGCACCTGCGCCCCGTCCCCTGCGGTGAACACGCCATAGGGCGCGATCGAGGGGTGCGCCATGCCCATCCGGCGCGGCGACTTGCCCCCCTGATGGTTTAAGAGCGGCACAGTCAGCCAATCGGCCAGCACGTCGAACATCGAGACCGAAATCGCCGTCCCCTGCCCCGTGATCCCGCGCTGGATCAGCGCCTCAAGCATCGCGGAATAGGCAGTCACGCCCGTAGCGATATCGACGATTGAGATACCGACCCGCGCGGCCTCGGACGGGCCGCCGGTGATGGAACACAGACCGGATTCCGCCTGGATCAGCAGATCATAGGCTTTGCGGTCAGCCATCGGCCCCGCCTCACCATAGCCCGAGATTGAGCAGGTAATGAGGCGCGGATAATCGCGGCGCAGACGGTCAACGCCAAAGCCCAACCGTGCCAGCGCCCCGACCTTGAGGTTTTGCAGCAGCACATCTGCTTCCTCTAGCAGCGCGGCCAGTTCGGCCTTGCCCGCATCGCTGGCCAGATCCAGCGTGACCGAGGTTTTCCCCCTGTTCAGCCAGACAAAGTAACTGGACTGACCGTTCGCCACATCGTCATAGCCACGGGCGAAATCCCCTTCGGGACGTTCGATCTTGATCACCTCGGCCCCTGCATCGGCCAGACGGCATGAGGCGAAAGGCGCGGCCACCGCCTGTTCGATGGCCACGACCTTAAGGCCCTTGAGGGGCTGCATCACCGCCTCCATCAGAACGACCTCGGCAGGCCAAGGATATGCTCTGCCACGTAAGACAGGATCAGGTTGGTCGAGATCGGCGCCACTTGGTACAGGCGCGTTTCGCGGAACTTGCGTTCGATGTCGTATTCGCAGGCAAAGCCGAAACCGCCGTGGAATTGAAGACAGGCGTTCGCGGCCTCCCAGCTGGCTTTGGCGGCAAGATACTTGGCCATGTTCGCCTCTGCCCCGCAGGGCTGGCCCGCG
>JAYZYX010000062.1:0-12553 GCA_036139795.1 Pseudomonadota bacterium
GGCCCTCCTGAAAGGCCGTCACCGCGTTTTGTGCTGTGTCACATGGGATCAGACGACCCTTACCTGCCAATTCGCGCAGCCGTCCGTGATAGGCAGCGCGGCCCGCCGACAGGATCGAGGCGTCCCCCGCAAGGACAGCCGCGCAATCAGCCTCTGGCCGATCACTGCGCAGCAGAAATGTAGCGCGTACGTGGTAGTAGGGGGTGCTGAACTGCATCAGATGCGCCCGCGCGGGGTCGGCCCCTAGACAGGCCAGGTCCCAGCCATCCTGCACATCTGCGACCACGGCCCCTGCATCGGGATAGCCCACCAGTTGGACCTCGCGCCCAAGGGCGAGGCCCAAGGCGCGTGCCAGATCGGGGGCCTTTCCAGTGAACTTTGTGCCCACTTGCCGGACCACAGCGCGGTTGTTCAGGTTCAGTGCTACCCGCAGCGGTGGCCTCATGCCCAATCGGCCCGCCGCGCCAGTGCTGCTCGGCGCAAAAGGCCGCTGTCCACATCCACCGCGATGAAGCCCGCGCCCGCCTGTTTTGCCTCGGCCAGAAATGCCTGATCCAGCGAGAGGATGCCCGACGGCACTCCCATTGCCCGCAGTCGCGCCATTCCATCAAGGATCGCGGCCTTTACTTCGGGATGCGAAGGCTGGCCCGCATAGCCCAAAGACGCCGCCAGATCGGCGGGGCCAAAGAACACACCGTCCACGCCTTCGACCGCGGCGATCTCTTCCAGATGGCTCAGCGCTTCGCGGGTTTCGACCTGCACCAGCAGGCACAGCTCTTCATTCGCGTGGGCGGCATAGCCCTGCACCGCGCCATAGCGTGTGGCCCGCGTGATCCCCGAGACCCCGCGCGCCCCCTTGGGTGGATAGGTGATGGCGGCCACGGCGGCGCGGGCCTCATCGGCGTTCTGGACATAGGGGATCAGCAAGGTCTGCGCCCCTGCATCCAGCAGCTTTTTGATCTCGACCGGATTGTTCCAGCCGGGGCGGACGACGGGGCTGACGGGGTAGGCGGCCAGCGTGCGCAAATACGCCACCGCATCCGCCGCGCTGGCGGTCGAGTGTTCCAGATCCAGCATCATCCAGTCATAGCCGCAGCCCGCCAGCAGTTCGGCCACATTCGGATCGGTGATCGAGGACCATAGCCCGATCTGGACCTCACCGGCCAGAAGGCGCGCTTTGAAGGTGTTATGGGGTAGGTCGGTCATCGGATGCTCACTTCCGCCGCGTCCCACGCGGATTGCAGGAATTGCAGGGCGCTGGCGTGATCTTCGGGGCCGGCCGGTTTGCATTCGACCGACAGTCGCCCCGTATAGCCCGCTGTTTTCAGCGCAGAGAAGAACGCGGCATAGGGGTAGCTGCCACTGCCCGGATGGTGCCGCCCCGTATCGGCCAGATGCACATGGCGCAGCCAGTCGGCGTTGCGGATCAGGGTATCAAAGGGCTCTTGTTCTTCGTCCATGTGGTAGAAGTCGGCCAGAACGCGGATTTCGTCACGGTTCACGGTCTTGGCAAAGCCCGTCGCCTCATCCACGGATGTGGCAATGTCGGATTCCTTGAGGTTCAAAGGCTCGATCACCACGGTGATGCCTGTGCCTTTGACCGCGTCGGCGGCCCATTCCAGCGATTGCAGGAACTGTTCCTCTTGGCGCGCGCGGCTTAGACCTGCGCAGAGGTTCCGCGCCCAACCACTGCCATAGACCACGATGCCCGCTTGGGTCTGGGCCATCAACTCGGCGGCGCGGGCCAGATAGCTGCGCACGCGGGTCTCATCCACGTCCGGCCCGACAACCCGCATGTCCTGCGGCATGAAATAGTTAAAAGCCCCCACGGGCAGAGGAAAATCCCGCACCATAGCTTTGGCGGCAGTCAGACTGGCCGCGTCTTCCAGCCCGAAGCCTGCAAGGGGCAACTCGATGAAATCAAAGCCGGTGTCCGCCAGCATGGCGGTGTCACTGGCAGGGTGGCACCATCCGAAACGCATTTTATTGCCCATTATTCAAAGCTCACACCGATGCCGCCAAGGGGGCCGTAATCTGCGTGGATCACATCGCCAGAGCGGATATCCACGGGGCGCGTGAACGAGCCACCCAGCACGATATCGCCCTTTTTCAGACCGTCGCCTTGGTCGGCCAGCTTGTTCACCAGCCACGCCAGACCCGCCGCAGGATGGCCCATGACCCCAGCCGAGAGGCCGGTTTCCTCGATCGCGCCGTTCTGGGACAGGGTTGCGCCGATCCAGCGCAAATCCACGTCAAAGGGACGCACAGGCCGCCCCCCCAACACAATCGCGCCATAGGCGGCGTTATCGGCGATGGTGTCCACGATCTGGCGTGGCACTTCGGTGCGGTAGTCGATGATTTCTAGCGCGGGGGTCACATATTCGGTGGCGCGCAGCACGTCATGGACGTGGCAGCCTGCGCCCTGAAGGTCCTCTGCCATGACAAAAGCCAGTTCGACCTCAAGCCGTGGTTTGATAAAGGTGCCCGCCGCGATCCGTGCTCCGTCACGGAACAAAGCGTCATCAAGGATCACGCCGTAATCGGGCTCGGTCATCTTGCTGGCTTGCTGCATGGCGCGGCTTGTTAGTCCGATTTTGCGGCCTACGATCTTGGCCCCTTGGGCAATCCGCGCCTCGGCCCAACGGCGTTGGACGTCATAGGCGTCCTCCAGCGTCATCTCGGGCCATGTTTTCGAGGGCTGGGGGCAGACCACGCGGGTCTGCTCGGCCTTCAGGATCGCATCTGCGGCGGCTTGCCTTTGTGCATCGGTCAACATGGTGTGCCTCACTTGATCGGGGGGATGGGCAGGCGGCTTTCACCGGCCTCTAGCACCAGCGTGTGGTCCAGCGTGAACCACTGGCCTACGTCGCCATCGGTGGGGTGCGGCGTGTCATGGGCCACCAATTCGCCGACCAGCGCGCGGGTCACACCGAATTGCACGTCCGAGGTCAGATAGTCCGTGTCATCCACGTAAATCTGGCTGATCAGCGTCTTGAACCCCTGTTTGTGCGCCAGCACATGGACATGGGCAGGGCGATAGGGGTGACGGTTCTGCGCCGCCAGCAGGGTTCCAACAGTGGTGGTTGTGGGGATCGGATAGCCCACGGGCCGGACCGAGCGGAACCGGACCACGCCGTCCGCGCCGGTCATGAACTTGCCGCGCAGATTGTACTCTGCCTGACTGTCGTCCTGATTTTCGTAAAGACCCACGGGCGAGGCGTGCCAGATATCCACCTCCAGCCCTTCGATCGGCTGGCCGTCCTTGTCCACAAAGCGGAAGCAGCCGTCCAGACGCGGGCCGGGCGTGTCCGACCGCAGGATCGAGCCGCCGTTTTCCGTCATCGGATGGTTCAAGCGCCAGAACGGCCCCAGCAGGGACTGGGTGGTCTCGGTCGTGCCATTGTCTCCGTTGTTCAGCAGGCACACCAGCGAGGACACCCCGAGCGAGCCTGACATCAGCACAAATTCGTTGTGCTTGTCGTTTGACTGCTGGCCCATAGTGTTCAGGATCTTGGTGGCCATTTGGAATTCGGCCTCGGTCAGTTTTACGTCGCGGATAAACCCGTGCAGATGGGTGATTAGGCTTTGCATGATCTCGCGCAGGCGCGGATCGGTGGTGTTGGCCATGACCTGCTGAACAGCAGGGGTCACCTCGGACTGGCTGGCGATAATGGTCATTGTTCTACCTCCCTCGTTTCGCCGCTTGCGGCGGACTGTTTGACGGCCTCGATCACCGCCAATGCGGCAAAGCCATCACGACCCGAGACCACCGGCGCCTCTTCGCGGCGGATGACACGGCCGAATTGCGCGGCCTGCAGGATCAGCGGATCGGAAAAATCGAAAATCATCTTGGTGCCCGAAATCGGCTCCCACCAGGATCGTTTGCCTTGGTTCGTCCACAGGGTCAGGTTCGGTAGCGAAAGCGAGCCCTTGGTGCCGCCGATCCAGTAGCAATCCTCGGATGTGGCGGGATAGGCGGGGTTTTCGCGGGCGGTCAGTTCCCAGCTCCAAGGGGCGACGGCGCTGTCGCAGACGTTCACGGTGCCCAATAGGCCACTTTTGAAGCGCAGCAGGATAACGGCGGTCTCTTCAACATCATTGCCGCGAATGGCATTGGATTCCGCTGCATGGACCGAGGCCACCGGCCCGCAGAAATACTGCAGCAAATCGATGTCGTGGATCAGGTTCAGATAGACCGGCCCTGCGCCCTTGCGTCGACGCCAGTCGATGTCGAAATAGTCGTCCGGCTTCATGAACCATGTGGTCCCGTGGACCGAGGCGATCTGCCCGAGCGCCCCTTCATCGATCAACGATTTGGCGCGGGCGATCAGGGGGTTGTGACGGCGGTGATGACCTGTGGCGATCGGGACGTCAGCGGCCTCGGCGGCGGCGACAACCTGACGGGCAGAAGCCAGATCGGTGGTCAAAGGCTTTTCGATCAGCACCGGCAGTCCCGCAGCGATACAGGCCAGCGCTCCGTCGGCGTGCATGGTGTTGGGGGTCGACAGGATCACCCCGTCAACGCCGCCAAGTGCGATCATCGCGGTGATGTCGGGCACGCAAGGCACCCCGAACTCTGCCGCATATGCCTGCGCGGCGGGGGCGGGATCTACGATGCAGGCCAGTTCGACCCCTTTGGCCGCGTTGACCGCGACCACGTGGCGGCGGCCGATCAGACCGGCGCCCACAACGGCAATTCTGGAAGTGGCGGTCATCTTAGCGCGCTTTCGCCAGCGTCATGATGCGGCGGACCCCTGCCACATAGCCATCAAGGCCAAGGCCCGCGATGACCCCGTCCGCGCGATGCGAGACATAGGAGTGGTGGCGGAAGGCTTCGCGTTTGTGGACCTGCGAGATATGGACCTCGATCACCGGCGGGACATAGGTGTTCAGCGCATCCAGAATGGCGACCGATGTATGGGTGAAAGCCGCCGGATTGATCACGATCCCGCAGGTGGTTTCCCGTGCCTGGTGGATCAGGTCGATCAGGGTGCCTTCGTGGTTCGATTGCTCCAGCCGGATGGTGAAATCCGAAGTGCAGACCTCGCGGCACATGCGAGCCACATCATCAAGGGTCTCATGCCCGTAAATTTCAGGCTGGCGCTTGCCCAGTAGGTTCAGGTTGGGACCGTTCAGGATCAGGATTTCGGGCATTTCACAGGTCTTTCAGAAGGGCCGCCGTGGCGGCATGGATCGCGCGAAGGCGTGTCAGGTCATCGCGGGTGTCAGAGGCATTCGGCAGTTCGACCGATAGAACAGTGCCTTGGGGCAGGGCGCGTAAGGTCTTGGCCAAAGGCAGGCCCCCGTCCCCAGGAAGCAAGCGACCGCCACGGGCCTCGGCGATCAGAGCCTCGGTGCCGATGGGCGCATTTAGGGGCGCGTCGCAAATCTGGGCCGCGCGGACCAGTCCCGCAGGCAGGGCTGCGATATCCTCAGGCGTGCCGCCACAACGGTGATGGTGCAGGGTGTCCACCAGATAGCCTGCGTTTTGCGCGCCGCTGTTCCGGATTAGATCGACACAGGCGGCGGGCGCGTTGATCCCGCGCCAGCGCATAGGCTCGATATCCACAGACAGGCCCCGTTGTTCAGCCAATGCGCAAAGCTGTGCAAACCGCTGGGTCAGATTAGGGAAGACATCGGCGCAGCAGTTCACCCGCTGCCCGCCCAAAGCCGCCGCTGCATCCATAGCGGGGATCAAAGCTTGCGGGTCAAAGTCCGCGTCGATCACGACCGTTTCGATGTCGTAAAGGCCGATCCCTTCGCCAGTCATCACGCGGCGCAACTCTGCCAGACCGGCCGCATCGGGCAGCCAGTGGGGCATACCTGATGCCACCGGATGAAACCGCAGACCCACATGGCTGTAGCCCGCCTGACGCGCCAGACGTACCAGCGCCTGCGGATCAAGGTGCAAACAGGTGAAATGACCCAAGCCCAGTTGCATCACGGAGCCTCTGGCAGGTCCGCCACGATCAGGCGGCGCAGGTTGCTGGTGGATCGCGTGATGTGGCCGGTCAGCAATGCTGCGGCCTCGTCGGCGCGGCGCTCAATAGCGGCATGGGCGATGGCGGTGTGTTCGTCGATCACCTCGCGCTGGATGGGTGTCGCCTTCAGGTAGATGTGCCGGTAGCGGTCGTTCAGGGCGACCAGCTGGTGGTACATCTTCATCAGCAACGGCATGTCGCAGCGCCCGATCAGGGTTTCGTGGAACGCGTTGTTCGCTGCTTCCCACTGGGCCAGACTGGCCGGATCACCGGGAACGCGCAGCGTGTGGTTCAGCCGGTGCAAGGCACCCATGACAGCGGCCTCCCACTCAAGCCCGCCGTTTTTCATGGCACAGCGCAGAGCGTAGGGCTCCAGTTCGATCCGCAGGGCGGCGACCTCATCCACATTGGCGACCGAGATCGGCGTGACCGTGTAGCCCTTCATGGCCTCTGATTCCACCAGACCGCTGGCCACCAGACGGTTAATCGCTTCGCGCAGGGGGGACAGGCCGATGCCCATCGCTTCGCGCAGACGATCAAGGTTCAACTTTTCGCCCGGCTTCAGAATGCCATGCAGAATGTCATGGCGCAGGCGGACTTCGATGTCCTCGGCGCGGGTGCGTTTGGGAAGGGGATGTGCTGCGGGTTGGGCCATGGGGGCTCCTTTCGTGAGGAATTCATATCCACCTAACATAAACGATGTAAAGTGTGAAAAATTATTATTCGATAAATAATCGATTATAGTAGACACGATGGATGATCGTGTTTAGTGAATCGAGTTACTGAGACCGGGCCGCCCTGGGTGCAGGCCCGCCAACCGGGAGGATAATCATGACTTTTGCATTCACGCGCCGAGCATTGCTTGCGGCTACCACTGCGATGGCCGTTGCCGGTCCCTCTTTTGCGGAGGAAAAAATCACCTTGCGCCTGTCCGCCGTCGCTACCGAGAGCGATCAGCGCGCCATCGCATTGACCGAGGTTTTTGGCCCTGCGGTTGCGGACTTTGCTATCTTTGAACCGCATTGGAACGCCACGCTGTTCCAGCAGGGCGCCGAGCTGGAGGCGATTGCCTCGGGAGATCTGGAGATGTCGATCGCATCGGCGCAGGAACTGGCGACTTTCCTGCCGGAATGGTCCATTTTTGCCGCTGGATACGTCCTGCAAAGTGCCGAACATCAAGTCGCGGTCTTTAATGATCCCTTGATGGACCCCTTCAAGGCCCGCGCCGAAGAAGAACTGGGGATCAAGCTGCTGGCCCCCATGTATCTGGGCAAGCGCCATGTGAACCTGCGCTTTTCCCGCGCGGAAAAGGACGTGAAAACCCCTGCCGATCTGGCAGGCGTGAACCTGCGGATGCCTGGATCGGACGCGTGGCAGTTCCTTGGTCGTGCGCTGGGGGCCAGCCCGACCCCGATGGCCTTTACCGAGGTTTACACCGCCCTTTCGACCGGCGCGGTGGATGGGCAGGATAACCCCTTGCCGACAGTGGTTGATTCCAAGTTCTATGAAGTCACCAAACAGATCGCTCTGACTGCGCATCTGGTGGACTGGAACTTTATCGCCATCTCGAAAGAGGTCTTTGACAGCATGACCCCCGAACAGCAGGACGCCATCGTCAAAGCTGCCGTCGCTGCCAGCGAATCCGAGATTGCGGCGCAGCTGGACAAAGAGAACTCGCTGCGGGCCTTCCTCGAAGAGAAGGGCATGGAGATATATGAGCCTGACGTGGCGGCCTTCCGCGCGGCAGTTCAAGACGCCTATCTGAACAGCGATTACGCCGCCGCTTGGCCCGAAGGCGTGCTGGACGCGGTGAACGCTCTTGGCCGCTAAGGCACATATGGCAGACGGTGCGCGGCCCCTTGGGGCGGCGCATCTGACGGCGCTAGAGCTGGCCCCCGATGCATTCGTGCGGGCGGCAGCACAGGCGGGGCTGTCCTATGTGGGTCTGCGTTTGGCCCCCGCGATGGCGGGTGGTTTGTCCTATGACGTGAGGCGTGGAACGGTAGGCCATGCGGCGCTGCTTGGCGCGATGGCCGACACCGGAGTGGGCATCAATGAGATCGAGTTCATTCCCCTGACCCCTGATATCCAGATCACTAAGGTCGAGCCTTTGTTGGCTACGGGTGCGGACATCGGGGCGCGGTCGCTGACTGTGTCCGGAGACGATCCTGACGCATCCCGTCTGGCCGATCATCTGGCGGCTCTGGCGGAAATGGCGGCGGGATATGGTCTGCGGGTGGATGTCGAATTCATGCGCTGGCGGCCGATTGCCAGCTATGCCGATGCGCTGGCTTTGCTGACGCGCGCGGGTCATCCGAACACCGGCATTCTGCTGGATGCGCTGCACTTGGACCGCTCGGGCGGGGATTTTTCCGTGCCGCAGATGGGGCCGGACGCGCCTGTGAAATCAGTGCAGCTGTGCGATGCCCCCGCGACGCGCCCTTTGGGGGACGCCGAAACCATCGCAGAGGCCCGCGAAGGCCGGTTGGTTCCCGGTGCAGGGGCGTTGCCCTTGAGCCAGTTGGTATCGCGCCTGCACCCTGAAACCTATGTATCGGTCGAGGTTCCCGACGCGACCAGACCGCCAGAAGAGCGCCTGATCCGGGCGGCTGAGGCCACCCGTGCGCTGCTACACCACAAGGAGATCGCCCAATGCCCAGAGGACTGAACGGACGCGCTGCCATCGTCACAGGTGGTGCAGGCGGGATTGGACGCGCCATCGCCGGACGTCTGGCCGATCATGGCGCGCGCGTGATCATCTGGGACCGCAACCCTGACGCCTTTGATCGAGGGTTCGATGCGCTCGCGGTTGAGGCAGTGGATGTCTCGGACGCGGATGCTGTCGCGCAGGGTTTTGCCCGCGCCGCGGGGCTGGCTGGAGGCGTCGACATTATGGTGAACAACGCGGGCATTAACGGCCCCGTCAAACCTGTTTGGGAATTGGAGCCCGAAACATGGTCGCAGGTTCTGGCGGTGAACCTGAACGGGGTGTTCCACGGTTGCCGCGCTGCCGCCCCCCACATGAGGGAACGGGGCTATGGCCGCATCCTGAACATCGCCTCAATGGCTGGCAAGGACGGGGTGCCTTTCATCTCGGCCTATTCTGCGGCCAAGGCGGGCGTTATCGGTTTTTCCAAGTCCATCGCCAAAGAACTGGCCGATAGCGGGGTCACGGTAAACTGCATTGCCCCCGCCATGGCCGAAACCGGCCTTCAGGCCGAAATGACCCCCGAACACATCGCATCGATGAAGGCAAAAATCCCCATGGGCCGCTTTCTGCAAATGCCCGAGATCGCGGACATGGCCGCGTGGATCGTCAGCGAGGAATGCTCTTTCACGACGGGCTTTACCTTTGACCTGAGCGGCGGGCGTTCAACCTACTGACATACCCCCCGGGAGGAGGGACAATGAAACATCTTGGCCGGTGGTCGACCCACCTGTCAGAGAGCGTGTCTGCCATGATGATGGCGGGCATCTTCCTGACGTTTATTCTTCAGATTCTGATCCGTTATGTCTCGGGGGCCGACTGGTTTGTCGCCCTCACGGGCGGGTTCGACACAATGCACTTTGGCTGGACGACCGAGTTCATTATGGTCCTGTGGCTTTGGGTGATCTTCTGGGGCAACGCCTTTGTGGTCCGTGATCGTGACCACGTCACGTTCGACATCTTTTATAACGCCGCCGGGCCGCGTCTGCGGACGGGTATGGCGTTGATTGGCGCGGTGATCCTTCTGGCGGCCTTCTGGCTGTCGATCGAGCCGACCTACGGCAAGATGCGCCTGCTGCGGTTGAAATCCTCGGCCACGCTTCCGGTGAAAATGCTGCCGATCTATTCCGTCTACTTCATCTTTCTGGCCGCCGTTGGCGCCCATTACGCATGGCGGATTGTCCAGCTGCTGCGCGGCAACGCAGAGCGGGAGATGCATGTCATGCCCTATGCCCATTTCGAAGCGGAGGACCAGAAGTGAGCCTTGATCTGATCATCATGGTCGGCACCCTTTTTGTGCTGGCCGGTATCGGCGTGCCGATCGCCTATGCGATCATCGCCGCCGCGATGGCTTATATGCTGTCCACCGGAACTTCGGTCGGGATCGTGGGCAAGACCCTTGTGGACGGGATTTACGGCAGCTTTCTGTTGCTGGCGGTGCCGCTGTTCATCGTCGCCTCGAATATCATGAACGCGGGATCGATCTCGGACCGGTTGCTGGCGTTCTGCGTGGCAACCGTGGGCCGGTTCAAAGGCGGGCTAGGGCATGCGAACGTTATGGCATCCTTGATCTTTTCGGGCATGTCCGGTTCGGCGGTGGCTGATGCAGCGGGGATCGGAAAGATCATCATCGATATGATGCGCAAGGACGGCCGCTTTCCTGCCGGATACGCGGCGGCGATCACTGCGGCCTCGGCGACAATCGGGCCGATTATTCCGCCCTCGATCCCGATGGTGCTTTATGCGCTGGTCTCCAACGCCTCGATCGGATCGCTGTTTCTAGGGGGGATCGGGCCGGGCCTGTTGATGGGGGCTGTGCTGATGGCGATGAACTGGTGGATGGCCCACCGGCGCGGTTTTGGCACCGAAGAGGCCGTGCCCCTGCGCGATCTGCCCCGCGTCACGACCCGCGCCTTTCCGGCGCTGATGATGCCGGTGATCCTGCTCTATGGCATCTACGGCGGCATCACGACCCCGACCGAGGCCGCTGCCATCGCTGCTGCCTATGCGCTTGTGGTCTCGGTGCTGCTGTATCGCGCGCTGAAACTGCGGACCCTCTACACCATTCTGGTGGACAGTGCGCGGGCCTCGGCGGCGGTGGGGATTGTGATCGGGGCCTCGTTGATACTGAACTATATCATTGCCTCGGAAAATATCCCTGCTGCGCTGGCGGCGGTGATGGAAGGGCTTGAGGTCTCGCCCCTGATGTTCCTGATCGCGGTGAATGTGCTGGTGCTGCTGCTGGGGTGCCTGCTGGATGCAACGACCATCATTTTGGTGATTGTGCCCCTGTTTATTCCCACCTGTAATCTGCTGGGGATCGATCTGGTGCATTTCGGCGTGGTGGTGGTGGTGAACTGCATGATCGGCCTGATCACGCCGCCTTATGGTATCTTGCTGTTCGTCATCAACGCCGTCACCGGCATCCCCCTGCGCGACATCGTGCGCGAGGTCCTGCCTTTTCTTGCCGTGCTGATCACTGCCCTCGCGGCGCTGATTTTCGTGCCCGATATCGTTTTGTTTCTGCCGCGCCTTTTCGGCTATGAAGGCTAACCCTTGAAGGATTTACGTCATGATCAATGGCAACACCAAACTGATCGCGCACTTGGGCTTTCCCACCCACAGCTTTAAGGCGCCGATGATCTATAACCCCTATTTTCAGGCGAACGGGATCAATGCCGTTGTGGTCCCGATGGGGTGCGATACGCCGGACTACCCGCATTTCCTGCGGGGGGTGTCGCGGCTGTCGAACTTTCTGGGCGCGCTGGTGACGATGCCCCACAAGGTCACGACAACCGGACTGGTGGACGAGCTATCCGTCACCGCCCGCGTCGCCGGTTCGTGCAACGCTGTGCGGCTTGGGCCGGATGGTCGCCTGATCGGGGATATGTTCGACGGCGAAGGCTTTGTCCGCGGCGCCCTGCGCAAGGGTGTCACGATCAAGGGTGCCAAGGCGCTGGTGGTCGGCTCGGGCGGGGTCGGGTCCGCGATTGCCGCATCGCTGGCCAATGCGGGGGCCACGACGCTGGCGCTGTTTGACAGCCACACCTCGAATATGGAGGCACTGGCAGGCCGCCTGCGCGCCGCTTATCCGGCGCTGAAGGTGAAGACCGGTAGCGCTGATCCTGATGGTTTCGACATTGTGGTGAACGCAACGCCTCTTGGTATGACCGAAGGCGATCCCCTGCCGATGGATGTCAGCCGCATCGCGCCCACCACATTCGTCGGCGAAGTGGTTATGAAGACCGAGATCACACCGTTCCTTCAGGCCGCCGCCGACAAAGGCTGCCGCTTCCAGATCGGCACTGACATGCTGTTTGAACAGATCCCCGCCTATCTGGAGTTCTTCGGCCTGCCGACTACCACGCCGGACGAGCTGCGTCAGGTAGCGCAGATCAGCTACTGAAAATAGATCACCTTACTGCGCAAGAAGGGCGGGCTTTCTGGCCTGCCCTTTGACAACGCGTCTTTCTGACTGGCTAACGCTGGGCCAGCGGACCCCGTCGCGCCCACATGCCTGCCATCGGGACCCCGCCTTGCGCCCATCCCATCAGGCCGAACCCCTGGATGCTATGTTTTTTGCCCTTTTTGAGGTATCCTGACCCCGGCGGTCACGATGCTTTCCCTCTGCTGACGTCAGCTTCCTGCTGCCTTTGCCTTGCTTGGCTGACGCACCCCAAGAGCCGCTTTTGCCAGTTGGTCTTGCCGCTGGTCGCGTCATTCGAACGCGCAAGAAATCAGAGAATTTCACATGTGGTGTTGGCGCTAGGCGCATGCCGCAAACAACTGATCTCAGGGAGGGATGAATCATGAATTTTCCAGAGTTCACCAAGGGCTTTCCGTTACTGGATATTCCTTTTCCAAG
>JAYZYX010000063.1:0-3592 GCA_036139795.1 Pseudomonadota bacterium
CTGACCCGTCAGCGAGAAGGGCGAGTTTCCGGGCTCGGAAATCTTACCCACCAGTAGGTGGACGTTGTACATCAGACCGTTCACCCACGAACCGCGGGTGTGCTGGTTAAAGCCCATGGTCCACAGGGACATGACCTTGCGCTTGGGGTCGGCATATTGCTGCGCCAGACGTTCCAGCTGCGCGACCGGCACGCCAGAGATTTCCGACGCTTTCTCAACGGTATATTCCGCGACCGAGGCGGCATATTCGTCAAAGGTCATCGGCGACAGCTTGCCCGAATCCGGATTTGCGGCGGCTTGCTGCAATTCGTGTTCGGGGCGCAGGCCATAGCCGATATCGGTGTCGGTGCGGGTAAAGTTGACGTGCTTGTTCACGAAGTCCCAGTTCACCGCATCATTCTGGATGATGTAGTTGGCGATGTAGTTCAGGATCGCTAGATCGGACTGGGGATTGAACACCATGCCGTTGTCGGCTAGCTCGAACGAGCGGTGCTCATAGGTGGATAGCACATGCACCTCTGCGCCCGGTTTGGTCAGGCGGGTGTCGGTCAGACGCGACCACAGGATCGGGTGCATCTCTGCCATGTTCGATCCCCAAAGCACGAAGGTATCCGCGTGCTCTAGATCGTCATAGCAGCCCATCGGTTCATCAATGCCGAAGGCCCGCATGAAGCCCACCACAGCCGAGGCCATGCAGTGCCGCGCGTTGGGATCGATGTTGTTCGACCGGAAACCGGCCTTCATCAGCTTGGCTGCGGCATAGCCTTCCCAGACGGTCCACTGGCCACTGCCGAACATGCCCACACTGGTCGGGCCTTTCTTGGCCAGCGCCTCTTTCCACTTTTGCGCCATGACGTCGAAGGCTTCGTCCCACGACACGGGTTCGAAGTCACCGTTCTTGTCATAAACGCCGTTGGTCTTGCGTAAGAGCGGCGTGGTCAGACGGTCCTGCCCGTACATGATCTTGGACAGGAAATAGCCTTTGATGCAGTTCAGACCGCGGTTCACAGGCGCTTCAGGATCGCCCTGCGTGGCGACGACGCGGCCCTCTTTGGTGCCGACCAGAACCGAACAGCCTGTCCCGCAAAAGCGGCAAGGCGCTTTGTCCCAGCGGATACCGGCATCACCGGCGGCTTGGGCGCTGACGGCATTGGGCAAGGTCAAGCCAGCGGCGGCAGCAGTACTGGCCGCAGCCGAGGCTTTCAGGAAATTGCGGCGGGATTCCGAGATGGTCATGTCAAATCTCCGGCTGAGCGACCAGTTCCCGCGCGGAAGGCACGGCGAGGTCTTCGAAATGGTGGTAGTTGAGCGATAGCGAGATCACGCCCGGTATCTGGTGAAGGTCCATGATGATGTCCGAGGCCCGCTTGTCCGGCGTATCCTCGACCACCACGACAAGGCGGCCTTGGTCGGTGGCGGCATGCACCTCGACCCCGTCGGTCGCCTCCATTTGGGCGCGGGCGGCAAGAAGCTTGTCCTGCGAAATATGGATCAGGCATCCACAGATGTTCATATTGTTCTCTCCCTTTCCGCAGGGGCCGGACGTGTGAAACGGACGGCTTGGGTCGGACAAGTAAATGCGCACTCGCCGCAGCCCGAGCATTGACTTTCGTCAAGCACCGGAACCGCGCGGCCTTGCGGCAAGAGCGTGAAACGGATGGCGCGGGCCTCGCAGGCATCTTCGCAAGCGCGGCAGGCGGTGCCTTTCATCGACAGGCAAGCGCCGGTGATCTCGGCGCGCCAAGGCCAGTTCGCGATGTCGTCTTTCAGCAAAGCGCCGGTCGGGCAGGCCGCCGCGCAGTCACCGCAGAAATCGCATGCGCCTTTGGTGAAATCGATCTGCGGCAGGCTTTGTTCTTCCAGCCGGATGATGCTGGCATGACAGGCCCGCGCGCAGGCCCCGCAGCGGTCGCATAAATCTGCGAACTCCGGTTGCGTCCCCGGAGGGTGCATGACCGTAAGAGAGGCGTCTTTGAACTGCCCCCTCAGAAAATTTCGTCTCGCGACATTGACACCCATAGCTTGCACCGGCTTGCTGGAAACAATGTCTTCGTAAGTTGCTTATTTTTTATGCGACTTGACTTAAATCATTCCGCCCAAACATTAATTTTTAGGAATATGACGGGAGCTGCACACCTATAGCGTGCTATTTGCAGGCTTTTGTGTGTCGCAAGCCGCCGGAATCGATGGGCCAAATTTTCTCCTTTCAGGGCGGCCGAGTGGCTTGGAACCACGAGGTTGCCCGCCCTGATGGGGCCTCTTTCTTGCATTAGTCTTCGCTAAGGGATTGGATTGCCCGCATTCAGCACATCCAATTTTCGTAAAGTTTGACCATGGACGAGACCCTCCGCGACCAGATTACCGCTGCCCTAGCCGCATTGATCCGCGACGTGATGCCAGACGCCAGTTTTCATGAGAAATACGGTGGCATCATCGCCCGCCGCCCGCAGGACAAGCCCACCACGCAGGTCTGCGGCTACTACGCATATCAGCATCATGTGGCACTGGTGTTCACTCAAGGCGCACGGCTTGATGATCCGGAGCATCTGCTGGAAGGTAGCGGCAAGCTGCGCCGTCAACTCCGTCTGGAAAGCTGCGAAGACATCGAAGCCAAGCGCTGCCGTGCATTCCTTGAGCAAGCCTTTGGATTGTGACTGGTTCACACTTTGTCCGCTTTATGGTTTCAAGACCGTTACCCGCAATCGATTGACTTGGCCTGTTGTCCAACTCTTAATGCGATCCAGCCAATTCAACTCGGTCGTCGGTCTCGGTGTATTCAGCCAGACAGGAAGTTGGCACGAAGCGGGGCGGCTATTGGTTGGCGCTGAGTAGCCACGCGCGCCCGGCAAGCAATACTCGGCCAGAAGAAAGTTCAGATCAGGGTTCGCCGCTTGCAGCCGTTTCCAAGAACCCGCGTCTGAGCGCGCCGCGAAAGCAGCATATTCGACCGCCTTCTGTTTGGTATGCGTGGTTCCCAACCAATAGCTTCCGCCAACCAGAAGCATCCCAAGACAAACGGCGGCCAAGGCAGATTGCTGTGCTACCCGCAATGTTTGCTGTCTCGCGAAATTAGGTAGGTCTTGTGACAGTGCGCGTTCAACGACCTTGCTGATCTCATGTGCTTGCCGGATTTGTTCGTCCTGCCAAAGCCTTTGGAAATTGCGGTATTCGTCGAAGGCAGCCCGACCCACTTGATCAGAAATTAGAGACATTTGATTCAGCCTGTCATCAAGGCAGGTTTCCATCATCACGTAAACAGCGATGATGACTGCCATTGCGTCGTTCGGGTTAATTCCAGCACTGTGGATGCGCTTGAATGTCAGTGCTTTCTGGGCTGGGGTGACAGACCCCCAGCCTTCTAGCAAGTGATCCACTCTGGTTGGAGAGATGTCCTTCATTCTGAGAGCCCCATGATTTCTCGGATTTCTGGTCCAAGGGCGCCGTCAAAATCTTCGAGAAAGTTGAAAATGCGTGATTGGTCAGTGGCCGACAGGGCAGGCAAGTCGGCGCCAACGCTGAATGGCACTTTGTATGCCTTCAGCAATGCCATGGTTCTGTCCTGAATCGCGGGCATGGCCATCTCTGCGCCGCC
>JAYZYX010000064.1:0-14650 GCA_036139795.1 Pseudomonadota bacterium
GACAGAAGGTGATCGAGGATTGGGATCTGGCGGAGATCGCCCGCTACATCGACTGGACGCCCTTCTTCCAGACGTGGGAGCTAAAGGGCGTCTACCCCCGCATTCTGGACCACGAAACCTACGGCGAGGCGGCGCGGAACCTCTTTGCCGACGCGCAGGCGATGCTACAGCGGATCATCGGTGAGGGGTGGTTCAAGCCCCGTGCCGTGGTCGGCTTCTGGCCCGCGAACCGCAAAGGCGACGACATCCAGCTTTACGCCGATGACGCCCGTAGCCAGCCGCTACAGGTTCTGCATACCCTGCGTCAGCAGACCTCAAAGCGGAAAGACAGCCCCAATCTGGCGCTGGCCGATTTCGTCGCGCCCGAAGGCGTGGCCGACTATGTGGGCGGCTTTGTCGTGACCGCAGGCCCCGAAGAAGACTCGATCGCCAAGAAATTCGAAGCCGCAGGCGACGATTACAGCGCGATCATGGTCAAAGCTCTTGCCGACCGTTTTGCCGAAGCCATGGCCGAGATGCTGCACGAACGGGTGCGCCGCGATTACTGGGGCTACGCCAAGGATGAGGCCTTCAGCCCCACCGAGCTGATCGCCGAGCCCTATCGCGGCATCCGCCCCGCCCCCGGCTATCCGGCGCAGCCCGACCACACGGAAAAGTTGAGCCTCTTTAAGCTACTGGACGCCACAGCTGCCACAGGGGTTGAACTGACCGAGAGCATGGCCATGTGGCCCGGCGCCTCGGTCTCGGGCCTCTATCTGGGCCATCCGGACGCCTATTACTTTGGCGTTGCCAAGGTCGAGCGGGATCAGGTCGAAGACTACGCCGCCCGCAAAGGCATGGACGTGGCCGAGGTCGAGCGCTGGCTGGCCCCGATCCTGAACTACCGCCCCGACAGCGGCGCGGCCACTGTTGCGGCTGAATAAACGATAGGGGATCGGCGCGGACAGCCGTGCCGATCCAATTCGACAGGAAATCTACTGTCTAAATGATTTTCAAACACCAGATGTTGTGAAAATCGCCGATTGGCTCGTGCACCACACGCGCCAGACATCTGCAATCACTATTTCAACATTAGAGATCAATCTCGCGCAGCCTGCCTTCACAGGCCGTCGATTTGCGCCCGTGAACTAGCGGCAAATCATGTACGCTGTGCTGACAGGTTTATAAAAGCGCCAAACGCGACCAAATCGCCGTAAATTCCATGCGACACGATATAAGGGTCGCATGAA
This sequence comes from Pseudomonadota bacterium, assembly GCA_036139795.1. GTDB lineage: Bacteria > Pseudomonadota > Alphaproteobacteria > Rhodobacterales > Rhodobacteraceae > Donghicola. Next base: position 1,230 of record JAYZYX010000064.1, read on the forward strand.
TTTTCCGGTCACAACTTATGTGAATGAGGCACAAATCAGACCAACGCGTCATATGAAATCATGTTAGCATGAATTTCGTATCGGGTCCTGTTCGGCCTTTATCGACCCGTCAAACATGGGACGCAAGCCCGCGACCTCATTCAACCGCGCATAAAAAAGGCCGCTTAACGCGGCCCAAGTTACTGAAATATGGGAAAAATTTCTTATTCCCACTCCATCTCTTCATAGACGCGGCCTGCGTTCTTGGTGGCAAGCTCTTCAAAGGTATCCAGCCGCTGCCATTGGGTCTGATCCACGTAATAAGCGCCCGCCAGATCGCCGCCCCCGTCGATATGCTCGCCGATTTTGGCCCGCAGATCGGTCAGGTAATCAAAGGTAAACCGCCGCACTTGCGCCAGATTGGTGGGATGCCCGTGACCGGGGATAACATAGGTCGGCGCGAGGGGTTCAAACGCGGTCTCCCACGTCTCCAGCCAGCATTTGGTACAGGTGCCCTCAAAGATCGGCAGCATCCGTTCGTGGAAGGCAATATCTCCCGCGATCATCATCCCCCAAGCGGGGATCCAGACCTGAGTGTCCCCGGGATCATGGGCAGGGCCAAGGTGCAGCACCTGAATCTCGACCCCGCCAAGAGAGATATCATAGCGGTCGGTGAAGCTGATGTTCGGCAGGGCGATGGTGGTGCCTTCGGCCTTGTCGCGGTTATAACGCTGCATCCCTTGCAGGATGAAATCGGCCTCTTTCTCAAAAGCCGCGATGGCGTCCACATGGGCCAGAATATCCACCCCTTGGGCGGCCCAATAGCTGTTCCCCAGCATGGCGTGGCCTTGGCCGTTTTCATTGATCACCAGTACCACCGGCTGGTCGGTGATGGCCTTGATTTCCTCATGAAGCGCGGCGGCAAGGCGGTAGGACGCGCCGCCGTTGATCACGATCACACCTTCATCGGTTTCAATGAAGCTGAGGTTGTTGTTATGGCCCGAATTCTCATAGGTCGGCGGCGCGGTGGCCCCGATGGATGAGAAGACATGGGGGATCACCTCGACCGGTTTGGAATATAGCTCTGACTGGGGGTACTGGTCCGCGATGTCTTCGCTCGCGGTGGCTATGCCCGCAGAAAGGCTGAGCGCTGCGGTTAAAATCTGTTTCATCTAATCCTCCCGAACTCTGGGCCGGATATTACATCATATGCGAATATATGCACGTAAAAATCCGTGAAAGAACGGGAGGCCGGTGCCTTCTTCTGCGAGGTTGGTCTTTGTGGCCGGCGGGGTGCCGTAGGTATTTATGCCAAGATGAAGGAGGGGGCGGTTTTTGCCCCTTTCTGATCGTTAACGCGGCAGGGCGGCCAACATGGCGCTGAGGATGGTGTGGGCCGAGGCAGCGCCCGGGTCCATATGGCCGACAGACCGTTGCCCCAGTTTCTTTGATCTACCGCGTCTGCTCTCCATCTCGCGGGTTGCTTCGGCGCCATCTTTGGCACCTTGGGTTGCGGCGCTGAGGACCGCATGTGGATCACCCGTTGCAACAGAGGCCCGCGCCGCTTTGGCAGCGGGGGCCCATGCATCGATCATGGTTTTGTCGCCGATGGACGCGCCGCCGCGTTTGAGGATGCCGTTCAACATGCCTTCGACCCAAGCCGCTGTGGCCTCTGCATCAAGGTTCAGGCGATCTGCGACCGCCTTACCTGCGCTGTTGAAGGCGCTGGCGTAGAGGGGGCCGGAGGAGGCGCCGACGGCGTCCAGAAATGCTTTGGCGGCTTTGGTGCAGCTTTGGGTGATGGTGTCGTCGGCTGGGGCGGCGTTGAGCGCGGCTTTGACGGCGGTCCAGCCGATGTCCATCGTCACCCCGTGATCGCCATCGCCGATGACGCCATCGAGTGCGGAGAGGTGGTCTTTCTCCCGTGCGATAGCCTCGGCGGCGGCGAGCATCATGGAGCGGAAATGATCCGGGGTGATGGAGCCGTCCGTTTTGAGCGCGGCGCGGTCGATGGTGTCGGCCCGTGTGGCGGCGGAATAATCGCGCGGGGTGAGGGCTGCGCCGGTGACCGGTTCAGGTGCGCTGCCGACGGTCAGGGCAGGCGTGCGGCAGGGATGGGCAAGGTAGCGCTTCAGGTCGTCGTCCAGATGAATGAGAGTGATCGATGCGCCTGCCATCTCCATCGAAGTGCAGTATTCTCCGACCCATGTGTGCCAGATTTTGACGCCGCGCCCCTCTAGGATTTGGGCGACGCGGCGGTTGATCAGGTACAGTTCCATCAGGCCGGTGGCGCCAAGGCCGTTCACCAAAACGGCAACCTCTGCGCCCGCCTCAAGCGCCATTTCGTCAAGGATGAGGTCCATCATTTCATCGGTGACCGCGTCGGCGGTCGCAATCTTGGTGCGGCGCATGCCGGGCTCGCCGTGCAGGCCCATGCCGATTTCCATCTCATCGGGACCGATGTCGAAATTGGGCTTCAGGGTCTGGGGCATCGAACAGGCCGACAGGGCCACGCCCATCGACAGGGTCGCGCGGTTGGCTTTCTGGGCGGCGGCCTCGACCTGATCCAGCGGCAGGCCCATGTCGGCTGCGGCGCCTGCGACCTTGAAGACGAAAAAGTCCCCTGCGATGCCGCGCCGTTCATGGGCGCGGTCCGCAGGCGCGCTGGCCACATCGTCGATCACCGCGACCGAGCGGGCATTGATCCCGATGGCAGCGCATTCCTCGGCGGCCATGTCGAAATTCAGCACGTCGCCGGTGTAGTTGCCGTAAAGCAGCAGCACCCCTGCCCCGCCATCCACGGCCATCACGGCTTCTTTGATGTGCTGGGGCGAGGGCGAGGCGAAGACGTTGCCTACCGCCGCCGCATCGGCCAGACCGCGGCCCACATAGCCCGCAAAAGCAGGCTCATGGCCCGATCCGCCGCCGATCACAACGCCCACCTTGCCGTCACGGGGACCGTCCACGGCCACGACTGAGCGGCCCGTGGCCCCGTCAAGGCGCAACATTTCGGGGTGGGCGTAGATCATGCCTTCGATCATCTCGGGGATAATCGCCTCGGGCGCGTTCATCAGCTTTTTGGTGGGGGTGTGGGTCATGATCGGTCCTGAAATCTTGGGGAAGGCGCCGCCCTGATACGGGCGGCGCGGGCCTTAGTCCTGAGCGCGGGTGCGGGGCAGGATACGGCGCAGGTAGCGCCGGTTGGTGCCCGCAACGCTCAGACCGTCGCCGCCGTAGTGTTCGCACAGGAAGGGGCTGTTAAACCCGTATTCCATCGCTTTGCGGATCGCCGCACGGTAATTGATGATGCCGAATTCCAGCGCCGCAGGGGCGGTCATAATGGCACCGGTCACGGCGTCCTCGGTCCGGATGTAGTTCTTAACGTGCCAATATTTGGCGTAGGGCGCGATTTTGTCGATCATGGTGGCCCAATGTTCCACAGGGCGGTGCAGGCGCACCAGATTGCCGATGTCCGCGCAGATGCCCACGTTGGGACGGTTCACGTCCCTAACGAATTTCACTGAGCTATCAGCCGTGCCAAGGAAGCTGTCTTCATACATCTCCAGCGCGACCTCGATCCCCAGTTTAGCGGCGTGATCGCCAAGCTCTTGGGTTCGGGCGACGGCCAGCTTCCATTCCTCGGGGTCCTCGGAGACCGGCGGATTGGGCACGGTCCAGAACCACAGCGCCTGCTTTTGCGCGTCAGACAAAGGCCCGAAGAACCCGAAACAGACCGACGTCGCGCCGATCTTGGCCGCCGTGTCGATCACGCGGTGGGCGTAGGCAAGGTTCGCCTCGCCGTTCTCGGGGCAGATCAGGTTGTTGCGCGAGGTGGAGATGGCGGGGATCGTCAGCCCTTTGGAATGGACCACATCCATGAACTCTTGCAGACGCTCTTCGCTAAGGTCCGCGATACGCAGCCATGAATCCGTGGGATCCAGCTCGGTAAAGCCTGCGTCGACCACATCCTCAAGGGTTTCGGCCCATTCGGCGGCGGTCTGGTCAAAGACGCGGGTACCATCAGGCAGCACACCGGGAAAGTTGATCATGGCGGCCGCAATTGGCCAGTTGCTGCGGGTATAAAGGGGCTTTTTCATCAATCAGACTCCGATCTGTCCACCAAGTTCGTCTTCGATGTGGATGCGGATAATCTCTTCGAACGAGGTTTCCGCCGTAAAGCCCAATTCGATCGCCCGCTTCGGGTCAAAGTCGCAGGGCCAGCCCGCAACGATGCCCTGAATGGTGGTATCGGGTTCGCGGCGGATCAGGGCGGTGGCTTTGGGGCCGGCCACCTTTTCCAGTGCGGCGATCTGATCGGCAACGGTGGCCGAGAGGCCCGGCATCATCAGGCTACGGCGCGGGCCGACCTTGGCCAGATCGAGCGTGGCCGCATGGGTAAAGAACCCGACCGCTGCGCGGGGGCTGGCGAACCAGTGGCGCACGCTGTCGTCCACGGGCAGCACGGCCTCTTGGCCCACCAGCGGCTCGCGCAGGATGTTCGAGAAAAAGCCCGACGCCGCCGCATTCGGTTTGCCGGGGCGCACGCAGATGGTGGGCAGGCGAATGCTGACCCCATCGATGATGCCGCGACGGGAATAGTCGGCAATCAGAAGCTCGATAATCGCTTTCTGGGTGCCATAGCTGGTCAGGGGGGTGGTGAAGAAATCATCCCCGATTTTTTCAGGGAAAGGCGCGCCAAAGACCGCGACCGAGGAGGCGAAGATCAGGCGCGGCTTATAGGCGGCGCGCTGGCCCTCATGGCGGATGGCCTCCAGCAAGGCACGGCCCCCGTCCAGATTGACGCGGTAGCCTTTGTCAAAGTCTGCCTCAGCCTCGCCCGAGACAACGGCGGCAAGGTTGAAGATGATGTCGGGACGCTCTGCGATCAGCGCCTCTGCCGCGCCATTCGTGGACAGGTCCAGCGCCTGACATTTCGCCTTGTCTGCCAATGCAGCGGGGGCGGCGGGTTCGATCACATCGACCAGCGTCAGGCCTGATACTGGCGCGCCCAGAATATCGGGGGTCTTTGCCACCTGCTCCAGCAGCTTTCGGCCGATCATACCGGCAGCGCCGATGACGAGTACTTTCATAGGGTTTTCTCCTGAAATCCGGTCCCGCCGCGCTGGGTGCGCAGGCGGGGAATGCCGCAAGGATGCGGCGCTGTTAGACGGTCTCGCGGCCTGCGCGGTGGTTGGTGGCCATGCGCACCAGCAGATCAAAGGCCTGACGGGTTGCGCCTACATTGGCCTTGTTCTGCCCTGCGATATCAAAGGCGGTGCCGTGGGCAGGGGTGGCCACGGGGATCGGCAGACCGCCCGCAACCGTGACGCCCCGCTCAAAGCCCATCAGCTTGATCGCGATCTGGCCTTGATCATGGTACATGGTCACGACGGCATCCACCTCGCCCCGTTTGGCCTTGAGAAACACCGTGTCCGAGGGCCAAGGCCCCGTCACATGCATCTGCTTGTCCTGCGCCGCCTTCACGACCGGCTCTAGAATATCGATCTCTTCGCGGCCGAATTTGCCGTTATCGCCCGCGTGGGGGTTCAGCGCCGCCACGGCAATATGAGGCCGCGCTTTGCCTGCCCGTTTCAGCGTGTCCGAGGCCAGAGTGATCGCCTTGTTCACTGCCTCTGGCGTGATGCGCTCTGCCACCTCTTTCAGGCCGATATGGCTGGTAACGCGGGTGGTCATCAGATCGTCCAGAACGTTAATTTCACTGTGATAACCGGTGAAGCCCAGATAGCGCGCCATGTAGCGGTGCTCATCCTCGGCGTTCAGGCCCGCAGCGGTCAGCGCCGCCTTGTTGAATGGGCCGAACAGCACCCCATCCACCAGACCGGCGGTCGCCAGATCAAGGGCCTTGTCCAGACACCGCAGGGCGCAGGTGCCACCCGCAACGGTGACCTCAGCAATCTGCACATCCTCGGGCGTGATGGTCTGCATGGGCAGCCACGACAGGCCCGCTTGGGTGGGCAGGTCGCCTTCGGTGATCTGGTTCAGCGCAACAGGCAGGTCGGCCTGCGCAGCGCCTTGGGTCCAGACATGTTCGTCCCCGACCAGCACGATATTCGCGCTGTCTGTGACGCCATCGTCGTTCAGCAGCTTGGCAATCAGTTCAGGGCCGATGCCCGAGGGGTCGCCCGGAATGATGGCGATACGTGGTTTCAGGTCTGTCATTGCAGATACCCCGTGAGTGCGAGTGACACCTGCGGGACATAGGTCACCAGCAGCAGGATGAAGGCGAGAACACCGATGAACGGCAGGTTAGCGCGAGAGGTCTCCCAGATGCCGGACTTGGCGATCGAGCATGATGTGATCAGGACCGAGGCCACAGGCGGCGTCTGCTGACCAATCGCAAGGTTCAGCGTGACCATGATACCGAAGTGGATCGGATCGATCCCCACGGCAGTCACCAGCGGCATGACCACAGGCACCACCAGAATGATCGCGGCAGCCCCATGCAGGAACATGCCAAGCACCAGCAGCAGAAGGTTCAGCAGCGCCAGAACGATCAGCGGGTTGGTCGTAACCTCGGTGATCTGTTGCGCCAGATGCTGGGGCACCTGCGCTTGGGTCAGGAACAGGCCCAAAGCGGCAGAGGTGGCGACCAGCAGCATGACAACACCGGTCTGGCTAACGCCTTCCAGCATGACTTTGCGCAGGCGGCTGACGTCCAGATCACGGTAGATAAAGATCCCGATCACCAGTGCCGCCAGCACGGCCAGCCCTGCCCCTTCGGTTGCGGTCACGATGCCCGAAAAGATGCCGCCAAGGATGATGACCGGCATGGTCAGCGCCCAGAAAGCCTCTTTAAAGCTGCGCCAGACGTGGCACAGATCGAACCCTTCGGCGCGGGGCAGATCATAGCGGATCGCCAGCCCATAGGTGACCAGCATCAAAAGGCCGCCACCAAGCACGCCCGGCACGATGCCCGCAACAAACAGCTTCAGCACCGAGACCTCGGCAATCGCGCCGTAAAGGATCATCGGGATCGACGGCGGAATGATGATCGCCAGCGATGCCGAGGACGAAGTAATCGCCGCCGCCAAAGTGCGCGAATAGCCGCGCTTTTTCATCTCGGGGATCAGGACGGTGCCGGTTGCGGCCACATCCGCCACAGCAGAGCCAGAAATCTCGGCAAAGACCATCGAGACGCCGATATTGACCATCCCCAGACCGCCACGGACAAAGCCGATCAGCGCCGAGACAAAGTTGATCAGACGGACCGAGATGCCCGAGGTGTTCATCAGGTTCCCCGCCAGAATGAACAGGGGAATTGCGATCAGCGGGAATGAGGTCGCGCCGGAATAAAGCGCAATCGCCATGTCATAAAGGGTTGCGCCACCGGGGGTCAGCACCAGCCCCCCAAGGGCCACGATGCCGATCGCCACAGCGATGGGTACGTTGATCAGGATCAGGCCGATCAGAACAACGGTTGTCAGAAACAGGATCATTTATGCCCCTCCTTCAGGGCCGCATCCGCGTTGTCGCGTTCAGCCTCGGCGATGGCGTGCTCGATCTCCGCGTGGTCCGCGTCGATGCCTTCGGCGGCGTTTTTCAACGCGCGGGGCATGGTCAGCAGCGTGCCGATGATCATCAGAACCGCGCTGACGGGGATCACCGATTGAACGATGTCCAGCGTCATCCAGCGGATCGACAGCAAGGAATCCCACTTGGCCACCGCCAGCACAGCGTTGCCGTACCACGCGACCACAGCGAAAAAGCCGATGACCAGACATTCTGACAGCAGTGCCAGCGCAATCGCCGCCTGACGCGGCAGGGCGGTGACAAGGCCGCCAAAGCTCATGTGTTGGCGCAAAAACAGCGCATAGGCCGCGCCGAAATAGGTCAGCCAAGCCAGCAAAACACTGGCGATTTCGTCATACCAAGAGGGCGAGGCCCCCAGATAACGCATGGTGGTGGAATAGATCACCGCCAGCGCGAGTGTGACCAGCAGCGCAAGGCAGATCGTCTCGATCAGCCAAAGCAGCAGTTTTTCGATAGTCGCGACCAAAGCGTTTGGCCTCCTCCGCACGTGTTACACCGGCCAGCTTTGCGGGCCAGCCGGTGACAAAGGTGTTTGCTTAATTGGCCAGAGCCTGCGCGCGGCTGACCAGCGCGTCGCCGCCCGAGACCTGCTCGGCGAAGGCGGCGTAGATCGGGGCAGATGCAGCGATGAAGGCGGCTTTGTCGGCGGTGTTCACCTCCATACCGGCGGCTTTCACCTTATCGACCAGCTCATTATCGGCGGCCTCGCCTTGGGCCAGCGACCAGTCTTGCACCTCGGCCCCAACCTCTGCGACAGCAGCCTTCACGTCATCGGGCAGCTTGGACCAGCTGGCCATGCCGCTGGTCAGATAGGTGGGCGAATAGACGTGGCCGGTCAGGCTGAGGTATTTCTGCACCTCTTGAAAGTTCGCGCCGGTGATGTTGGTCAGCGGGTTCTCCTGTCCGTCCATGGTGCCGGTTTGCAGGGCCACGAAGACCTCAGAGAACGACATGGGCGTCGGGTTCGCGCCCCACTCCTTGAACATCGCCACGCGCCATTCGGACGAGGGCGTGCGGATCTTCAGGCCCGCAAGATCGGCGGGAGTGTTGATGGGGCGGGTGTTGTTGGTGATCTGGCGGAAGCCGTTTTCCCAAGTGGACAGCACCTTCAGGCCCGCCTCTTCGGCTTTGGGGGCCAGATCGGTCTGGACGATCTCGGCGTCGATCGCCTTCAGGTGATCGCGGTTCTGGACCAGAAACGGCATGTCGAACAGGGCAAACTCGGGCGCGACGTTCGTCATAATCGACGAGATCAACGAGAACTGCACCGTCCCCAGACGCAGTTTCTGCATCAGTTCCTTTTCATCGCCAAGCTGGCCGTCGGCGTAGAATTCCACCGTATGGGCATCGCCCAGTTTCGCCTGAAGGTCTTCGGCAAACTTGGCCGCGCTGCGCCCTTGCAAGCTGTTCGAGGCCGCACCGACCGCGACAATATAGGTTTCGGCCACAGCCGGCAGCGCCAACATCGAAACGGTGCCAGCCAACAGGCCCGCCATCAGGCGGGTACGCGAATGTTTCATGATTTTCCTCCTCCTGGGACAAGGGCATCTTTTTCGGATATCCTCATCATGTATTTTGTATACAAATAGAAAGTATCGACTGGCAATGCATATCTTGCTAATGTGGGCCACCCGCCGCGAAAATAGCCTTAAGCCAATAAAAACAACGGACTAAGAATGGTATCGTCACTGGAAATCGAAAACCGCTCGCTTCACGATCAGGTGGTTAGCAAGGTGCGGGATCTGATTATCGAAGGGATTTTGGAGCCCGGATCGCGAATCGACGAGGCTGATCTCATCCAGAAGTTGGGTGTGTCCCGCACCCCCTTCCGCGAGGCGCTGCGCACATTGGCCGCCGAAGGGCTGGTGATCGTGCGCCCATCACGGGGCAGCACCGTGCGCAAACTGACGGCTGCGGATGTGTTTTCAATGCTGGAAGTGTTGGGACACCTGGAACAGCTGGCGGGCGAATTGGCGTGCCAACGCGCCTCCGATCAGGACATCGCGGAACTGGTCGATCTGCACAACAGGATGATGACCCGTTACGCCGCCCGTGACCGGATGCCCTACTATAAGATGAATCAGGAATTCCATTCGCGGCTGACGGCTTTGTCCCAAAACCAGCCCTTGCAAGAGATGCAGGCCAACCTTCAGGCGCGGCTAAAGCGCATCCGCTATATCGGCAATGAAAAGCCAGAATACTGGGCGGGCGCGGTGGCCGATCACGAAGCGATGGTTGCCGCCCTCAAGGAACGGGACGGACCGCGCCTTGGCCAAGCGATGGCGACCCACATCAAGAACACGTGGGAGCGGGTGAAGGACAGCCTTTAACCTAGGCTGCCCTATGGTGCGGGCTTAGAACCACAGCAGAAGGCGCAGGTAATCCACCAGACTGCGCGAGGCCAGCCACCACACAGGCCGCGTTCCAGCCGAAATTTTGACCACCCCCGTCATCCCCGGCACCCACCAATCGGCGCGGCTGTCAGGATCGCTCATCCGGACGGGAAAGACGTTATCGGCATCCTGCACCTCGGGCGCGGGAACCGCGCGGGCCACGGACATAGTAAAGGTGTCCTTGGGGCGGGCCAGCAGAGTCAGTTCCACCGGCTGACCGGCCGCGATAAAGCTCAGGTCTTTTTCCGATACCGCCGCCTCAACATAGAGCGACGACAGGGCCGAGATTGTGACCTGACTTTCGCCGCGGCGCACGGCCTCGCCGATCTTCTTGGCAGGTTCGCCTTCGACCACAACCCCGCTGATGGGCGCTTTGGCGGCAGCACCGGCCAGCTTTTGATCGATCTTCAGCAGCTTGGCGCGCAGTTCATCCGCCTTGGCCTGAGCGACCAGCATCTCCGACAGTTGGTTGACCGAGCGCCGGATTTCCGCGTCCCGGTTCGACTGCGCCAGTTCCGCGATCAGCGCATTTCGTTCCAGCACCAGTTCTGAGGTGTTCAGGGTGAAGATCACATCACCCTTCTCCACGACCGAGCCCAGAATGATCTGGCTGTCTTCGATGAACCCGTCATAGGCCGCGCCCACATAGGCCGAGGCATCGGTCTTCAGCACCGCCGTCGCCGACAGACGAAAAGGCAGCGGGATGAACATCGCGCCAACAACCGCCGCAACAAGCGTGCCCATCAGCAGCTTGCCCGCACCGCTGCGGGGCTTCAAAGCCTTGGGGATCGAACGGCCAATCTCACGCCCCATGCGCACCACCAGCCATTTTGTATTCTGGGCGTGCCAGATCAGCGGGGCGATGGCCATCTCACAGTAAAGGCGCAAGGCCCACTGCTCGGCGGTCGAGAATTGCTGACGCTGACGTTCCAGCGTCACCGCCCCCAATTCGGTGGTCTGCCCGTCCGCGCTGCGCTGCATCAACGGCAACGTCAGGATATGGCCCGGTTTGACCATACGCACATAGGCCTCATGGGCGGTACTGACCTGCTTTTGATCGGTGGCGGGCAGCATGACCTCTTTGTCTTGGGTCAGCGCCTCTTGGCCTGCCTCTTCCAGCAGCGATGTTGCCTCGGACCGGCGGGCGACCTTTTCCGAATGGCTGGTGGCCCGCAGGCGCAGCCCCTCGAACGCCCGCCACGACAAGGAAACGGTTTCGCAAGCAAATCGCTCTGACAGGTCATTCACAAAGGTCAGTGCCGCCTGATCAAAGCTGTTTGCGTCCAGCACCCGCCCCATAGATTCCAGCGTTTGTGCCAGTCGTGTGGCGTCCCGCGCGCCCGATTTCGCCTTGCGCAAAGAATCGAACGCCTGTGGCACGCAGATGAATCCGGTCAGCTTTTGTAGGCCCGCCGCTGCCGCCGCCGCGCCGCCCATATCCGCGATCAAAACGATCTGCTGGCGGGGATCGGTGGTCTGCAATTCGGCCAAGGCCAAAGCCGCCCCCGCGCCCTGCCCCACGGTGACGCCATCACGGGCCAGCTTCTTTAGCGCCGCCAGCGACAAAACCTCATCCACGGGAACCGCCGCCGCCGAGGGTACCTGCGCCAGCATTTTCCACGGGGCGGGATCGTCGGACACAGGCCGCCAGACCAGCCAAACCGCCCGCGCGTTCAACTGGCGCTGCACGGTCTGGATCAGCACTGGCCAGAAGGCCGCCGGAGCGCCAGAATACTCGGCCAATGCCGCCAGAGCCGCGCCGTAGTCCGCATCAAGGGTCGCAGAATGTGCCGTCATATCATGCTCTTTTCGGTTTCAATCTCGTTCTCGAGCGAAGCTTTACGTTGTTTATAGGCCAGATGTTCGGCCCGCTGCTGTGCCAGATACAGCATGAATCGCGCCATCATCTGCGGCGCCAGACGGGCGCGGAAACTAGCGGCCCACAAGCGGCGCAGCACGGGTGGCAGGAACCGCATCACCACATCCTCATCCAGCGCCACATAGCGCATGAAAATCCCCGGATCGCCCTGACGCGCACAGCGCCCGATCAACTGCCGGTCAATGCGCGAGAAATCGTTGGTTTCCGCGATGATCACATGCAAGCCGCCGTTTTCACGCACATCGGGGGCGATTTTGATGTCGGTGCCGCGCCCTGCCATGTTAGTGGCGACGGTCACCGCACCAGCTTGGCCCGCGCGGGCAACGATTGCGCTTTCCTCCGCATCGTTGATGGCGTTCAGGATTTCAATCGGCTGGTCAGGGGCGCCGAAGGCAAAGGCATCGGCCAGATCATCGCTGGTCAGAACGCTTTTCACCCCGATCAGCACCGCGCAGCCCTTGGCCGACAGCCCGCAGGCGTCCTGAACGATGGCGTGCAGCTTTTCTTCATTGGTCGCGAAGACCCGATAGCCAAGGTTCTGCCGCCGCGATGGCTGATGCGTGGGCACCGGCACGATGCCGAGGCCATAGACCTTACCAAGCTCGGCCTTGGCCTCTTTCGCGGTGCCGGTCATACCGCCAATCCGCGACAAGCGCTGGAAATAACGCTGAAAGCTAAGACGCGCACGCACCTCACTGGGGGGCGAGATTTCCAGGTCCAGCGCGGCCTCAAGCACCTGCTGCATCCCCAAGGACAAGGTGCGTTCGCGGGCCAGACGGCCCGTCAGTTCATCCACAAGAACAACTTTGTCGTCTTGAATGATGTAATGCTTGTCCCGCACCATCATATACATGGCGTAAAGGGCGGTGTTCACTAGCTCCTCGGCGCGGTCGCGACGCTGCCAGAAGGGGCCTGCGTCCAGCACCATCTGGGCCACGCGCTGACGACCCGCACGGGTTAGCTCTACGCTGCGCAGTTCCTGATTGACGGTGTAATGTTCAGTCTCTTTCAAACCGCGGGCCAGTTCCACCGCCTTGACCGCAGCGGCCGCCAGCAGATCGTCCGGCTTCGGGGCCGAGATGATCAGCGGCGTCACCGCCTCATCGATCAAGACGCTGTCGGCCTCATCCACGATCACCTGATAGACGCCGCGCATGACGATTCCGCCAGCCTCGCCCTTGCCGTCATTGCGGGCGCTGGCCAGCGCGTGTTTCAGCCGCCCCGCCTTGCCTGCCAAGGCCAGACTGTCGCGCAGATGATCCGCCAGCATGTCCCGCGCGGTGCAATAGACGATCTCATGACTGTAGCCCGCCCCCCGCGCATCAGGCGGCGTATCACCAGTGACTGAGGCCGCCGTAACCCCGCAAAAGGCGAACAAATCCTGCCCCAACTCGCAATCGCGGGCGGCCAGATAATCATTCGCAGTGATCACATGCACCGGCATCCCCCGCCACGCCGCTGCAATCGCGGAAAGGTTGGCGGTCAGGGTTTTCCCTTCGCCCGTGGCCATCTCGGCGATCGAGCCTTCAAGGATCGCAAAGGCCCCGATGATCTGTTCGCGGTGGGGACGAAACCCGAGGACACGGCGCACAGCCTCATTGATGCCTGCCATCGCCTGC
>JAYZYX010000065.1:0-2991 GCA_036139795.1 Pseudomonadota bacterium
GACACAGAATTATGGCAACCGAAGTATTGATGCCCGCCCTGTCGCCCACCATGGAAGAGGGTACCCTTGCCAAGTGGATGGTCAAGGAAGGCGACACCGTGAGCTCGGGCGACATTATCGCCGAGATCGAAACCGACAAAGCGACCATGGAATTCGAAGCTGTTGATGAAGGCATCATCGGCAAGATCCTGATCACTGAGGGCACCGAAGGCGTAAAGGTGAACACCCCCATCGCCATTCTGGTGGAAGAAGGCGAAAGCGTAGACACCGCCGCTGCATCGGCCCCCGCTGCTGACGCACCTGCTGCCGCAGAACCTGCCGCCGCCAGCGTTCCTGCCGCGCCCAAGGGTCCGGTCCAGATCGTGGTTCCTGCAGAAACCGAAATCCCCGAAGGTACCGAATTCAAGTCGATGACCGTTCGCGAAGCGCTGAACAGCGCCATCGCAGAAGAACTGCGTCGCGACGAAGACGTGTACATCATGGGTGAAGAGGTGGCCGAATATCAGGGCGCCTACAAGATCACCCAAGGCCTGCTGGACGAATTCGGCGCCAAGCGCGTGATCGACACCCCCATCACCGAGCATGGCTTTGCCGGTGTGGCTGTCGGTTCTGCAATGGCTGGCCTGAAGCCCATCGTCGAGTTCATGACCTTCAACTTCGCCATGCAGGCGATTGACCACATCATCAACTCGGCCGCGAAGACCCTCTACATGTCCGGCGGCCAGATGGGTTGCCCGATCGTGTTCCGCGGCCCGAACGGCGCAGCGGCCCGCGTTGGCGCGCAGCACAGCCAGGACTATGCGGCTTGGTATTCGCAGATCCCCGGCCTGAAGGTTGTGATGCCCTACTCGGCGGCGGACTACAAAGGTCTGTTCAAGACCGCGGTGCGCGATCCGAACCCGGTCATCTTCCTTGAGAACGAGATCCTCTACGGTAAGTCCTTCGACGTACCTGTTCTGGACGACTACACCGTTCCCTTCGGCAAGGCCAAAATCTGGCGCGAAGGCACCGATGTGACCATCGTATCGTTCGGCATCGGCATGACCTATGCCTTGGAAGCTGCTGATAAGCTTGCAGAAGAAGGCATCAGCGCCGAAGTCATCGACCTGCGTACCCTGCGTCCGCTGGACAAAGACACCGTGATCAAGTCGGTCATGAAGACCAACCGCTGTGTGACCGTCGAAGAAGGCTTCCCTGTCTGCTCGATCGGCAACCACATCAGCTCGATCCTGATGCAGGAAGCGTTCGACTATCTGGATGCGCCCGTCATCAACTGCACCGGCAAGGATGTTCCCATGCCCTACGCAGCGAACCTTGAAAAGCTGGCTCTGGTCACCACCGCTGAGGTGATCGATGCCGTCAAGCAAGTCACCTACCGCTAAGGAGATCGACAGATGCCTACCGAAATCCTGATGCCCGCCCTGTCTCCGACTATGGAAGAGGGCACGCTGGCCAAAGGGCTGGTGAAAGAAGGTGACACCGTGTCTTCGGGTGACCTGCTGGCAGAGATCGAAACCGACAAGGCCACCATGGAATTCGAAGCCGTGGACGAAGGCGTGATCGGCAAGATCCTGATCGCCGAAGGCACCGAAGGCGTGAAGGTCAACACTGCCATCGCGATTCTGCTGGCCGACGGTGAAAGCGCAAGCGACATCGGGAGTGCCTCGGCAGCACCCGCTGCTGCGGCACCTGCCGCCGCTGAGGCACCTGCTGCTGCGCCCACCGCAGCGGCAGCCCCTGCCCCTGCGGCCCCCGCGGCTGCCTCGGGTGAGCGCGTGTTTGCCTCGCCGCTGGCCCGCCGTATTGCTGCAGACAAGGGTCTGGACCTGAGCGCCATCGCCGGTTCCGGCCCCCGTGGCCGTATCGTGAAAGCGGACGTGGAAGGTGCAACTACTGCGCCCAAAGCCGCCGCTCCGGCTGCCGTTGCGGCAGAGGCTCCCAAAGCCGCTGCACCTGCGGCAGCTGTCGCGACCGGACCTTCGACTGAAGCTGTCCTCAAAATGTACGAGGGTCGCCAGTTCGAAGAGAAGAAGCTGGACGGGATGCGAAAGACCATCGCTGGCCGCCTCACCGAGGCCAAGCAGACCATTCCGCACTTCTACCTACGCCGCGACATCAAGCTGGACGCGCTGCTGAAGTTCCGCAGCCAGTTGAACAAGCAGCTGGAAGGCCGTGGTGTAAAACTGTCGGTAAACGACTTTATCATCAAAGCCTCTGCTCTAGCACTGCAGGCCGTTCCCGCTGCGAACGCAGTTTGGGCCGGTGATCGGGTGCTGGAAATGAAGCCCTCGGACGTGGCGGTTGCCGTTGCGATCGAAGGCGGTCTGTTCACGCCGGTTCTGAAAGACGCCGAGATGAAGTCCCTGTCGGCACTGTCGGCAGAGATGAAAGATCTGGCCAAGCGGGCCCGTGACCGCAAGCTTGCTCCGCACGAGTATCAGGGCGGTAGCTTTGCGATATCGAACCTCGGGATGTTTGGTATCGACAACTTTGACGCTGTGATCAACCCGCCCCACGGCGCGATCCTGGCGGTCGGTGCTGGCGTCAAGAAGCCGGTTGTGAACGCAGCGGGCGAAATCGAGGTTGCGACCGTCATGTCCGTCACCCTGAGCGTTGATCACCGTGTGATCGATGGCGCACTGGGTGCCGAGCTGCTGACGGCCATCGCAGAGAACCTTGAGAACCCGATGATGATGTTGGCCTAACGATTAGCGGCTACCCAAATGGGTATATCACCCACCCTAAGGATGCTTTGTAATGCCGTCTCAGACGCGTTAGTAAAGTTTTAAGGATAGCCGCTCATCCCAAAACCAAATAAAGCAGGTCAACGTAAACCGTTGTCCTGCTTTATTTTTTAGCGCTAGACACAAAAAAGCCTGCCATCAAGGCAGGCTTTTTGATGACCCCATCGGGATATTTTTGACTCAGGCTTGGCCGCCTGAGGGGAAATTGTGATCCATCGTCAGTGACGGTTGCGAACACCCTGCCTCG
>JAYZYX010000066.1:0-4192 GCA_036139795.1 Pseudomonadota bacterium
CGGTGACGATCCACAAGGCGCAGGGCTCGCAATGGCCCGAGGTGCAGGTCTTTGCCCCCGATATCTACGCGGCGGCCCGCATGGGGCGCACAGAGGCGGGGCAACCCCTGTGGAAGCGTCTGGCCTATGTGGCGGTCACGCGGGCCTCGGATCGGTTGTACTGGGTGGTGCGTTCGCGCTTGTCCAAGCCTTCAGGGCCGTTGAGCGTTTCGGACTTGGGCGGCACGCCTGCGCCGTTGCAGCTATCGGCCGAAGGGTTCGAATAAGAGAGGCGCTGCCCCTCTCACGGGCCTTGCGGCCCGTTTCACTCCCCGAGGTATTTTTACCAAGATGAAGAGGCGCGGTTAGCGGCGGATGAGGGCGAAGAAGGTGCTTGCGCCCCAACCGGCGGCGACGGCGATGGCCAGTGACATGAGGCCATAGAGGAAGGCCTGTTCGCGGGAAAGCTCATATAGCCAGCGCTCAAGTCCGACTTTTTGCACGATGATCGGGGTCTCATAGGAAGAGACGACTGCGCCGCCGCGGGTGAGGAAAATACGGGTCAGGTATTCCCCTTCGGTCAGGTTGGCAGGCAGGGCGATGTTGGCGTCAAAGAGCGTGGATTCCTTGAGGGAGGCCGTATCCGGCAGCAGTTTGTAGGTGCCCGAGTTTTCGCGGATGCGGATCAGGGCATCGTTGAAGGGTTGGGCGTCTTGCACATCCAGCGGAGCTCCGACCGAGCGGATGGCGCGGGGGATGGAGATTTTGTGCCGCAGGTCTTCGGTCTCGGACAGGATGTCTTTGAGCGGGGCGGTCGAGGCGACTGCGTAGAAGCTGGGGGCGCGGTCGATCTCCACCGATTTGGTGTTCATCCAGATGCCGAAGACCCGTTCCTTGCGCCAGACGGTGACCGGGCCAGACGGGCCTGCGACGGTGATGATCACTTCAAGCGGGGCGCTGTCATCAGCGGGTTTGTCCCGCTTGACCGCGCCGTAGATCAGGATGTCCGAGCCGTCGAAGTCCGCAGTGATGCGGATTTCTTCGTGACTGAGGCCAAGGACCACCTCTTCGGCGTGAAGGGGGGCTGCGGTGATCAGCAGTAGGAGCAGGGCAAGGCGGCGGAGCATTTTAGGAGGCTCCGATCGAGTAGAGGTCCGAGGGGGTCAGCAGCAGATCAAGGGCCAGCTTGCCGCAAACCAACAGCACAAGGCCGGCCAGCGCGACGCGCAGTTGCTCGGCCCGCAGGCGGGCGCCAAGCTGGGTGCCGAACTGGGCACCGATGACGCCGCCGATCAGCAGGAACAGGGCCAGCGCGATGTCCACCGTGTGGTTGGTGGTGGCGTGCAGCATGGTGGTGAAGGCGCTGACGAAAATGATCTGGAAGAGCGAGGTTCCGACGACCACTTTGGTGGGCATATGCAGCAGGTAGATCATGGCAGGCACCATGATGAAGCCGCCGCCGACACCCATGATCGCGGCCAGCACGCCCACGGCCAGACCGACCAGAAGGGGCGGGATGACCGAGATATAAAGGCCCGACGCGCGGAAGCGCATCTTGAGCGGCAGGGTTTGCGCCAGACCTCGGGTCTTGCGGTGCGCTTTCATGGGGCCTTGGGTGCGGCTGCGGCGCAGGGCGCGCAGGCTCTCGACCATCATGAGAGCGCCGATGATGCCAAGGAAAACCACATAGAAGAGGTTCACCAGAAGGTCGACCTGCCCCAGTTGCTTCAGAAGGTTGAAGATCCAGACCCCGAAACCTGATCCCACAAGGCCGCCTGCCAGCAGCACCGAGCCCATCTTGAAATCGACGGTCTTGCGCTTCAGGTGCGCCATCAGTGCCGAGAAGGACGAAGCGACGATCTGGTTTGCGCCGGTCGCCACGGCCACAGCGGGCGGAATGCCGATGAAGAACAGCAATGGCGTGATCAGAAAGCCTCCGCCAACGCCGAACATGCCGGAAAGAAGCCCGACGATGCCGCCTAGACCAAGCAGCAGGAACGCGTTGACTGAGATTTCGGCTATGGGAAGGTAGATCTGCATGATTCACCGTATCGCAGGCGCAGCAAACTGGGCAACAGAAGGAAGTGCTGGCGGGAATCTTTTCCCGTGATCTGGCGCGCTTACAACACCGCGGCCTATCGGGGTGTGTGAATGCAGAAAAGGGCCCGCGAGGGGCCCTTGTCTATGGTTCAGCGTTCTTTCACGTAAGGTTCGCCCCCCGCGCGTGGCGGGATGGCTTTGCCCACAAAGCCTGCCAGAATGATCACCGTCAGGATGTAGGGCAAAGCGTCCATGAACTGCACCGGAATGACTACGCCGCCCAGATCGATGTTCTGGTAACGCAGGGCGATCGCTTGCAAGAGGCCGAAGAGCATGGTGGCCCCTAGGGCGTACCAAGGCCGCCACTTCGCAAAGATCAGCGCCGCTAGAGCGATGTAGCCGCGCCCTGCGGTCATGTCTTTGACAAAGCCCGCTTGCAGGCCAGTAGCAAGGTAGGCACCTGCCAGACCGCACAGCACGCCGCATATGGCGACGGCCGCATAGCGCAGGCCGGTGACCGAGACGCCAGCCGTGTCCACAGCGGCGGGGTTTTCGCCCACAGCACGCAAGCGTAGACCAAAGCGGGTGCGGAAGAGGATCCACCATGTCAGCGGCACCATCGCCAGCGCGATGTAGACCAGCGCCGAGTGGCCAGAGATCAGATCGCTGTAGATTGGCCCGATGAAGGGGACGGCCGCAAGGCTGTCCGCGAAGGGCAGGGTGATGGGCTCGAACCGAGCGCCGCCGATCAGTGACGGGGTGCGGCCCCCTTGCTGGAACCAGCTTTGGGCGACCAGCACCGTCAGACCTGCGGCCAGAAAGTTGATCGCCACGGCAGAGATTAGCTGGTTGCCACGGAAGGTGATCGAGGCCAGCCCGTGGATCACCGACAGCGCCAGCGATGCACCCACACCGGCCAAGAGACCCAGCCAGACCGAGCCACTGACATAGGCGACAGCAGCCGACATAAAGGCGGCGGCCAGCATTTTGCCCTCAAGCCCGATGTCGAAGACACCAGCCCGTTCGCTGTAAAGACCAGCCAGACAAGCCAGCAGGAGCGGCGTTGCCAGTCGCACGGTAGAGTCGAGGATTTGGATAATCGTCAGGAAATCCATCAGGCCTCTCCTTTCCGGCGGGTGAACAGACGCTCGACCGGCATGCGGACCATTTCATCAAGGGCACCGGTGAAAAGGATCACAAGGGCTTGGATGACGACGATCAGCTCGCGCGGGATGCTGGTCCATAGGGCCAATTCTGCGCCGCCTTGGTAGAGAAAGCCAAACAGCAGCGCGGCGATCAGCACGCCTGCCGGATGGTTGCGCCCCATGAGGGCGACGGCGATGCCGATAAAGCCTGCGCCTTCAACGGCGTTCATGACCAGACGCTCGGCCTCGCCCATGACGTTGTTGATGGCCATCAGACCCGCGAGGCCACCCGAAATCAGCATGGCGATGACGGTGATGCGCACGGGGTTGATGCCCGCATAGACAGCAGCAGGTTCCGAATGGCCAAAGGCTCGAATTTCATACCCTAGCTTGGTGCGCCACAGCAGCAGCCAGACCACAAAGCAGGCCAGCAGACCCACAAGGAAGGTCACGTTGGCGGGCGCGGCCTTTGAGAACTCGATCCCCAGCGGGGCCAGCAGATCATGCAAGGTCGGCAGATGGGTGGCCTCTGGGAACTTGGCGGTGGCGGGGTCCATAGACCCTTGGGGCCGCAGCAGGTTCACCAAGATGTAGTTCAGCAAAGCGGCGGCGATGAAGTTGAACATGATCGTGGTGATCACGATATGGCTACCGCGTTTGGCTTGCAAATAGCCCGGGATCAGTGCCCATGCCGCGCCAAAGATGGCGGCGGCAGCGGCGGCGACCGGCAAGGCGATCAGCCAATGGGGCAAGGGCAGGTAAAGGCAGGCCAGCGCCACGCCAAGACCGCCAAGCATCGCCTGACCTTCGCCGCCAATGTTGAACATCCGCGCGTGATAGGCGACCGAAACCGCAAGGCCGGTGAAGATGAAGTTGGTGGTGTAATACAGCGTGTAACCCCACCCGTAGGTGGACCCCAGCGCGCCGGACACCATCATCTTGAGCGCCGCCCAAGGGTTTTCACCGATTGCCAGAATGACCAGCGCCGACAGGCCAGCGGCCAGCAGCAGCGAGATCAGGGGGATGAG
>JAYZYX010000067.1:0-3294 GCA_036139795.1 Pseudomonadota bacterium
GCTATGCGCCCCCGACAGCAGGGGCGTTCGCGTCAGCATAACTTGAGGCAAACAAACCAGATCAGGCAGAGGTCTCAGCCGTCGCCACACCATCATCCCGTTGCAAAACTGCGGCGAAAAAGCCGTCGGTGTCGTGGCGGGCGGGGGTCAGGGACAGGAACTCCGGATGGGCTGAGTCCGTGATTTGCGGCGCGACCTCGGACAAGGGAACAATCCGGAACGCCGGATTGGCAGCCAGAAAGCCAGCGACTTGGGCTTCATTCTCTGCTGTCAGCAAAGAACAGGTGGCATAGACCAGCCGCCCGCCCGGTTTGACCAGCCGCGCGGCGCTAGCCAGAATGCGGGCTTGCAGCGCCACCAGCGCCTCCAGACCCTTTTCCTCGGGCGCGCGCCAGCGGGCGTCGGGGTTACGCCGCCAAGTCCCTGTGCCGCTACAGGGCGCGTCGACCAAGACGCGATCATAGCCGCCTTTGCGGCGCTTGACCCAGCGGTCGGTCTCACTGGCCAGAAGACGCGTCTCGCCATTGTGCAGACCGGCCTTGCGCATCCGCTCGGCGCAGCGCTTCAGGCGGCCTTCGTTTACGTCACAGGCCACGATATGGCCCTTGTTGTTCATCTGGGTCGCAATGGCCAAAGTCTTGCCACCGGCACCGGCGCAGAAATCCACAACGCGCTCGCCCGGCTGCGCATCGAGCAGCATCGCCACCATTTGCGAACCTTCGTCCTGAATCTCGATCTCGCCCCGTTTCAAGGCGGGCAGGCGGGACAGGGACATACGCTGGCTGATGCGGATGCCGTTGGGTGCGCGGGGCAGGGGATCAGCCTCAAGCCCCAGTGCGGTCAGCTCGTGCAGAACTTCCTTAGGGGTAGTCTTCACGGTGTTGACCCGCAAATCCAGCGCGGGCGGGGTCAGCAGGGCGGCCATCTCGGCCCCGAAATCCGCACCGAAACGTTCGCGCAAGGGGCCAGAGGCCCACTCGGGGCATTCGACCTGCACATCCTCGGGCATGGCGGGGTGCTGGATCGTGCTGCCTTTCAGCTTGATCAGCAGGGTGTATTCCTGATCGCTCAACGCCTCGGGGGCGAATTTACCGCCATTGAACAGGCGCTTGATCTGGTCGGCGGGCTTGCGGGCACCCACGGTCAGCCATGCCAGCAGACGGTTGCGCGGGGTGGTCTTGCGCCCGTGTTTGGCCAGCCACCAATCCAGCCGCGCCTGATGGCGGAGCAGATCATTGACCAAATCCAGAATGGCACCCCGATCCTCATCATCAAAGGCCTTCTTGCCCCGAAAGAACCCCGAGATCACCGCATCCGCGGGACGGGCGACGGTGTCGATCTCTTCTGCGAGGATCAAAGTGGCTTGCAAGCGGGCAGCAGGGGTCATGGTCGGACGATCATATTGGGGCAAAACAAAAGGGATCTGCAATAGGCAGAGCCGTGAGCGGGTGTTTACTGGGCGCACCCGCTTTTGGCAAACCAGCATTTTGCACGAACCCCTGCGAGGGCGGGCGTGCTGTCCCGCGATGTTCTGTGATACAACAGGCCATCCAGCCGAAAGGACGCCCATGACCCGCGACCAGATCATCAAAGCCTATACCGGCTATATCGCCTGCCTCAACGGGCAGGACTGGCAGAACCTGCACCGGTTTGTCTCGGACACGGCGACCTACAACGGCACCTTGATCGGGCTGGAGGGGTACCGGCAGATGCTGATCGGGGACTTCCAAGCAATCCCCGATTTGACCTTCACGATCAGTCGCCTGATCTGCGATCCGCCTTGGATCGCGGCGCATCTGACCTTTGATTGCACACCCGTCGGCGATCTCTTCGATCTGGCGGTGAACGGCAAGCGGGTACAGTTCACCGAAAACGTCTTTTACGAATTTGCGGGCGGCAAAATCCAGACTGTCACGTCGGTGATCGACAAAGCTGCCATCGCCGCGCAGGTCTGTACAAGCGAGGGCTAAGGCCCAAACGCTTTGCCTAAAAGCAAAAGGGCCGCCCATTGCGGAGCGGCCCTTTGAAGGTAAGTCGCGCTGGTTACGAGGTTCCCATAACACCGCGGATCACAGCGAACAGACCCGCCGACAGCAGCGCGGCAGCAGGCACGGTGATCAGCCAAGCGGCCACGATCGTCATAAAGTGCGAGCGGCGGACCAGCTTGCGGCGACGACGCTCTTCCGGGGCCAGACGCGAAGCACCGGGCACTGTGGCCATTGCTTTGCGCATACGGCGCTCGGTGTCCCATTCACGGAAGAAGCCAACGCCAAAGACGCCGCCCACCGCGATGTGGGTCGAGCTAACAGGCAGACCCAACCAACTGGCAACGATCACGGTGATCGCCGCCGACAAAGCCACACAATAGGCGCGCATCGGGTTCAGCTTGGTGATCTGGTTGCCGACCATGCGGATCAGCTTGGGGCCGAACAGGAACAGACCGAACGAAATCCCCAGCGCGCCGATGATCATCACCCAATTCGGAATGCCAAACGCATGGGTGAAATCACCAGTGGTCGAGGCTTGCACGATCGCCGCCAGCGGACCCACCGCGTTCGCCACATCGTTCGCCCCGTGGGCAAAGCTAAGCAGCGCGGCCGAGACGATCAGCGGAATGCCGAACAGGACTTTCAGCGACTTGTTGCGGTTCTCCAGCCCTTCGGACTGCTTGCGGATCACCGGGATCATCACCAGCCAGATCACGATGGCTGCCGCAACACCGATCATAATCGCGTCGGTCAAACCGATCTTGATCAGCTTTTTCACGCCTTTAACGGCGATATAGGTGGCGAATGCGCCGCCCATGATACCGACCAGAACCGGCACCCAGCGACGGGCCGCAGCAATCTTGTCTTCTTTATAGATGATGGCGCTTTTGATGAACCACAGGAACAGGGCCGCAATCGCGCCCCCCAGCAAGGGCGAGATTACCCAGCTGGCCGCAATCGCGCCCATCTTGTCCCAGCTGACCGCCGAAAAGCCCGCAGCCGCGATGCCTGCGCCCATCACGCCGCCCACGACCGAGTGGGTGGTCGAAACCGGTGCGCCGATCCACGTGGCAAGGTTCACCCACAGCGCCGAGGCCAGCAATGCCGCCATCATCGCCGTGATGAACGCGCCAGAGGTGCCCATGCTTTCAGGGGCAATAATGCCTTTCGCGATGGTCGAGACCACATCGCCGCCCGCAATCAACGCGCCCGCGCTTTCAAAGACCACCGCGATGGCAATCGCCCCGCCCATAGTCAGTGCATTCGCGCCCACGGCAGGGCCCATGTTGTTGGCCACGTCGTTCGC
>JAYZYX010000068.1:0-3182 GCA_036139795.1 Pseudomonadota bacterium
CTCCCCTTGTCGCTGCTTATTATGATCGTGATCTCGATTCTGCTGTTCGGCCATCTGCGCCAGCCGCTTATCATCTGGCTGTTGGTGCCGATGTCCGTGAACGGGGTGGCGCTTGGCCTTCTGGGAACCGGCTTGCCGTTCAGCTTCACCGCGCTCTTGGGTCTGCTGAGCCTTTCGGGGATGCTGATCAAGAACGGGATCGTTCTGGTCGAGGAAATCGATCTGGTCCGCGCCGAAGGTGTGCCCTTCCGGCAGGCGGTGCTGGATGCGTCTACCTCGCGTTTGCGGCCTGTGGTGCTGGCGGCAGCGACCACCATCTTGGGGATGATCCCGCTGCTGTCGGACGCGTTCTTTGCCTCGATGGCGGTGACGATCATGGGGGGGCTTGGCTTTGCCTCGGTCCTGACCTTGGTGGCGGCGCCGGTGCTGTACTATAGCTTTTTCCCCAAGGCGCGCCGCGCGGACGCCTGAGGGCAGGTCAACCAAAAGGGCCGCCCCGCTGGTCGCGGGGCGGTCTTTATTCTTGGTGCGGCTGTTGCAACTTCTCAACAGGCGGGTACCCATTCGGCTTTTTGCAGACGTCCTTTTGGGAAAAGACTGGAAATCTGAGCTATCGTTTTGGTAGGCTATCCGTGCCTGGGGAGGCAACTGTAGGGATAGCTGATGCGACAGATGACGATGGCGGTCGCCGCCATGGTTCTGTGTGCCCCCATGGCCGTAGCGCAAGGCTACGAATTTGTGGGCTACGGAAACATCCTTAACAACGATTACTACGGCGATGGTCGGGATCGTTGGCAGACGGGCTCGGACCAGCTGAGTTTGGTGTGGTCGAACGGCTGGGAAAAGGGATGGAAAGATCAGCTAACATCCGGTTTCGGTGACACGATTGAGTTGCGCTTTGGTGCCCGTGTGGCCGCTCCTGACAACATCGACATTCCTGCAAATGACGACCGCCGCTATGCGGGCGTGCTAAGCCTTGGTCTGCTGACCCATATGGCTATTGCGCAAGATTACCAGATGGCGCTTGGCGCAGGTGTCGAGGCCGTGGGGCCGGGCACTGCGCTGGATGAGTTTCACGCCAAGTTCCACAGCCTGATCGGCAGTGGTGACGCCAGCGCGGCGGTGCGTGACAACCAGATTGGCGACAAGATCACGCCCTATGCCTCGTTCGAGATGGCGCGGGCGTTCCCCACGGGGGGCAATTCGCGCATCCGTCCGTTTGTTGAGGCCCACAGCGGGCTTGAGACGCTGGCCCGTGTCGGCGTGGATTTCCACGTGGGTGATCTGACGCTGAACGGTTTGATGTCCCGCGACTATGTCACTGGTCAGACCTATCAGACTGTGCGCGGGACGGGGACCGGTTGGACCTTTATCGGCGGCGCGGATGTGGCGAAGGTCACGCAATCGGCGCTGCTGCCCAGTGATGACTATACCCTGACGTCTGCCCGTGTGCGCGCCCGCGTGGCGGTGCAATGGGCGGGGAACTATGGGGTTGCCCAGTTCGGCCTGACCTATCTGGGCAAAGAATTTGAACAGCAAGACAGCGGGCAGGTGCTCGGGTCGATCAGCTTCAAATACGACTTCTAATGACTTTTGTTGCGACCCCGAAAACGGGGCGCGGCGTGCTGCATCATAAGCGGCAACAGATTTTGTGACGCTCCAGAGCAGGGAGCAAGGTGGGTAACGCAGGATGGGTATTGCAGGCACATTTGTGATCGAGTGGTCGCAGACAGAGATTGACGGGATCAAGGACGCCGCGTTGGGCGCAGTGATGGGCGGCAGCAGCTGGCGCTGGGACGGGGATGCCTTGCGCGTGGATGGCCCGAACTCGGTCCTGCCGCTGGTAGATGCCTTGGGCGAGGATGCTTTGCGCCGCCGTGCCGCGCCGAAAGCGCAGCGTATCTTGGGGGATGAGGGGATCAAGCGCCCCGATGCGGACCTGCCTGCCACGGCCAGCGGTTGCCACATTATCATCACCGACGGTCTACGCAGCCATACCATCCAAGTTATCCGCAGCCGCTCTTCCGGTCGGCTTTTGCTGCAAATGAACGGCACCCTACCAATTCCGGGTCATGAGTATTGGGTCATCCAGCATGATCTGGAGCGGATCACCCGCCCTGATGGCGAGCTAGAGCAGGGGGGCGTCATCTGCTTTACCGCAGGCACCATGATCGCCACGCCCTCGGGCCCGCGTCCTGTGCAAAACCTCCGCCCTGGTGATCTGGTTCTGACACGGGACAATGGTCCGCAGGAAATTCTGTGGCGCGGGGCGCGGCGGATTTCGGGTGCGCGCATGTTCGTTCTGCCAGAATTGCGCCCCGTGCGCATTCAGGCCCACGCCTTTGGGGATGACCGTCCTGACGGGACGCTGCTGGTCTCGCCCGAGCATCGCTTGTTGGTCTCGGGCTCTGCGGCGCTGAACCTGTTCAATACCGATGAGGTGCTAGTGCAGGCCCGCTTTTTGCTGAACGACCGGACGATCACCCGCGCGGCCGATCTGCATGAGGTGACCTATATCCATCTGTTGCTGCCTGCCCATGAGATTCTTTGGGCCAACGGTATCGAGTGTGAAAGCTTTCACCCTGCAACAGCCAGCTTTGGCGCGCTGGACCAGAGCGACGCGAAGACGCTGGAAGAACTTGTCCCCGGTATTAGCGCACGGCCTGAAAACTATGGCCCTTTTGCGCGGCGTAACCTGTCACCGTCCGAGGCCGCTATCCTGAGTTACGACTCGGTCTAATGGTCACATCGGGACAAAGCACTGGGAACAGAGTGTTGCACTTATCCCGCGCATTGATACTTAAATAACAACCTTAACGGTACTTTTGATTTGAATTTTTCAACTTGGTAGTGCATGCACCAAATCATACCGAGTGGCGTTTTTCATTTTTGGTTTGTTTTTGCTAAGGATGATTGTTTTTGAAGAATTTAATGATTGCCGGTGCTGCCATCGCTTTTGCGGGCACTGCTTCGGCTGGTTGTTATAACTTCGCCGATGCCGGTGAGCCGTTGCCCGTCCTTGAAGTGTGCTTCATCGACATAGAGGGGAACGAGACCTGCAAGGAAGAAACGGTGGTGGCAGAGTGTCAGGACTTGAACGCTTGGGTTGTCGAATTCCAATCGGGCATGTCCATCACCAGAGAGCTGCCGCCCGCGCCGCGCCATCTTGTGACGTTTGCTGA
>JAYZYX010000069.1:0-4023 GCA_036139795.1 Pseudomonadota bacterium
GGCTCAAGATAGGCCATCTGCTCGACGGTCACGCGGTAGGTTTTGCGGACAGGAGCGTAGATGGCTTTGGCGATCTGGTCGCCCAGATCATAATGCTCTTCGGGTCCTTGCATCAGCGCGTTCACCACGCCCTGCGGATGGGCCACGCCGCCGAAACGGTCCAAACGGGCGGCTTCAGTTTCCTCGTTGTGGTAGATCATCGGGTGGCAGGGGTGGGTGACGAAATAGGTGATGTCGGCGCGTTCGGGCAGGTGGCCCGCAAAGGGGGCGGCGGCATCCAGAATGACAACCATGGTGCCGGGGTTCAACTTGTCCACGATACCCTTGGCAACAACGCCAATGGCCGTATCGGGAACCGCCAGCAGTACCACATCGGCGTTCGCGATGGCGGTATCGGCATCCACGCAGTCAACGCCTACAGCCTCTTTCAGGCGAGCGCGGCCCACGTCGCTAACCTCAACGTGCGCGACGTTGAAATCTGTTTTGGCCAGGTTCAGCGAACACCGCACACCCATTTTGCCACCCGCGCCAAAAACTGCCACGTTCGTCATTGCTGATCTCTCCTCCAGAACCCCTGAGATGGGGCATCTTGCATAACTGGTATGATCAGATAATATCCGATGTCAAATGTCAATCGGCGCTGGTTTCTTTGGAAAGGATATCCTCTGTGGCACCTCTGATTTCGTGGTTCGGAGACGACTTTACCGGCGCGGCTGCCGTGATGGAGGTTCTGGCTTTTGCAGGGCTGGAAACGGTCCTATTCGCGGACACGCCCGATGAAGCGTTGCTGGCGCGGTTCAAGGGGGCGCAGGCGGTGGGTATTGCCTCGACCGCGCGGACAGAGGGGCCAGAGTGGATGGAGGCCCATCTGCCACAAGCCTTTGCATTCCTTCAGAAACTGGGTGCGCCGTTGCTGCATTACAAAGTCTGCTCCACCTTCGATTCCGCGCCAGAGGTCGGCAGTATCGGTAAGGCCGCAGAGATCGGTTTGCGGGTCACGCAGGCCCAAGCTGCCGCGATGCTGACCGCTGCGCCGCAGATGCGCCGCTATCAAGCGTTTGGGCATCTTTATGCGGGGGGCTTTGACGGGGTGCATCGGTTGGATCGCCATCCGGTGATGTCGCGCCATCCTGTAACCCCGATGGATGAATCCGACCTCTTGCGCCATATCGCCCGCCAGACCGATCTGCCCTCGGCGTTGATTGACCTTGAGGCATTGTGGAGCGGATTCGACGCCCCCTTGCAGGCCCATTTGCAGGCAGGCGCGCGGTTGATTTCCATCGATGCAATGGAGGCAACTTCCGAACAGGCGGCGGGCCGTTTGATCTGGGAAAACCGCGCTGCGATGCCCTTTGTAATTGGCTCACAAGGGGTAGAGTTCGCCTTGGTGCGCCATTGGCAAGCCGAAGGGGATATTCCCGCCGCGCCCGCGCCGCTTTCTGCTGGCAAGGTCGATCAGATCGCGGTGGTCTCGGGCTCAGTCTCGCCCAGTACGGCGCAGCAGATCGCGTGGGCCGAGGCGAATGGCTTTGCGGTGATCCGGCTGGACGCAGTTCAAGTGATCGGTGACGGCGCAGATGCGGCGACCCAAGCGGCTACTCAGGCGGCATTGGCCGCAGTTGCGGCAGGGCGCAGTCCGCTGGTTTGTTCGGCCACAGGGCCAGATGATCCTGCGGTTGCGGACGTGCGGGCGGCGGTTGCCGCGTCGGGCGTAGGGATGGAAGCTGCGAATAAGAAGATCGGTATCGCTTTGGGCCATGTGTTGGACGGCATCCTGAAAGGTAGCGCAATCCGGCGGGCGGTGATCTCGGGCGGGGATACCTCGGGCCACGGGATGCGCGTTCTGGGGCTGAAAGCGTTGCAAGCCTTGGCGCCGACGATCCCCGGTGCCTCGTTGTGTGTGGGCTATGGAGAAGGTCCGCACGATGGTTTGCAGATCGCTCTGAAGGGTGGTCAGATGGGCAGCATGGACTTTTTCGGCTGGATCCGCGACGGCGGCGGCCCGCGTTAATCCCTGCGCCTTGTTGGCGCTAACATATGTGTATTGAATAGGAATTATCACAGAGTATGTCCCTGATCGGACCACTCGCCAATTTCGCGTGACCTCAAATGATGCGAGAAGCGAGGGGAAGACGGATTCGGCCCTTGGGCCGGACAGGATGCGAGGGACAGATGGTGAAGGTCGCAATCAACGGGTTTGGCCGCATCGGACGCACGTTGCTGCGCCAGCTTTTGCTGGGGCGCGCGAATGACGACATCTGTTTGGTGCATATCAACGACATCGCGGCGGCGGATATCTGTGCCTATTTGCTTAAATATGACAGCGTTTATGGGCCTTTTCCCTTTGAGGTCACCCATCGTGATGGCGCGCTCGTCATCGGAGACCAGCGCATTCCCCTGACCCATGTGCGCGATCTGGCGGAACTGGACCTGAGCGGTGTGGACGTTGTGCTGGAATGCACCGGCCTTGGCGGCGCCCGTCCCCATGCCGAGGCGGGCCTGCGGGCAGGGGCCAAGGCGGTTCTGGTCTCTGGTCCTTCAAAGGCGGCGGACCAGACGATTGTGATCGGGGCCAATGATGATCAACTGACCGATGCGCCCATCGTCTCGAACGCCTCATGCACAACCAATGCGATTGCGCCCCTGTTGCGGCTGGTGGATGCCGCGTGGGGGATTGAGCGGGCCCATGTCAGCACCGTTCATTGCTACACAGGCAGCCAGCCCACGGTGGATATGCCCCGCGCCAGTTTTGAACGCAGCCGCGCGGCGGCGGTTTCGATGGTGCCAACCTCGACCAGTGCCGAGGGGCAGATTGCCCATGTGCTGCCCGATCTGGATGGGCGGTTGACGGTGGCGGCGGTGCGGGTGCCGTCGATCTCGGTCTCGGCGATTGATGCGGTGATCCAGTTGCGGGATTTTCCCGTTGGCGATCTGGAAGCGGCTTTGCGCGACCTGCTGAAAGAGGCCCCTTGGCTGGGTGTCACCACAGATGCCTGTGTCTCCACCGATATGCGGGCGCGGCCTGAATCCTTGGTTCTGGCCCTGCCAGAGACCCGCGTGTTGCAGGACAAGCAGGTGCGCCTCTTTGGCTGGTACGATAACGAATGGGGCTTTTCCGCGCGGATGCTGGATATGGTCCGGCGGATGCACGGTTTGATGTCGGCCTAAGGCGTTTGCTGGATATAGGCGATCAACGCCTGTTCCAGCGCGTCCCAGACTTTGGTCAGGCGTGGCGTGTGTCGCAGCGCCGTAGGCGCGGTCAGCCAGACCGGCAGGCCGGGGACGGGCAGTGCGGGCAGAACGCGCTCTAATGCGGTGTCTTTGGTAGCTTGGGCGACTTGGCCAAAGCCGATGCCGCAACCTGCGCGAACCATCTCCCAATAGACGGACTGGTTGTCCGTGCGCAGGGCAAAGCTGTCTCGGGTCACGGGAATACCGGACATTTCCATGCCCCTGATGATCAGATCGCTTTTGTCATAGCCGATCAGGTCGTGGGCCAGCAGGTTTGCCAGTGTTTCGGGACGCCCCATCCGGTCCAGATAGGCGCGGGTGGCAAAGGCTCCCATGGCGATGTCGCCCAAGTGGTGGGTGGTCATATCCAGCTGCTCGGGGCGGTACATGCGGATGGCGATGTCGGCCTCGCGGAACAGTAGGTTCTCGGTGCTGTCCGAGGGGACAATGTCCAGTTGCAGCCGTGGAGCCTCTTGGCGCAGCTTTGCGGCGACCTGCGGCAGCACCAGATGGGATAGGGCAACCGAGGCGGTGATGCGGACGGTGCCACTAAGACCTTCGTCCTCTTCGGCGGCGGCACAACACACCTGATCGCGCTTATGGCGCCACGTTGCTTTGCAAAACGCTTGTTGCTGGTTACAGCTAGCAACCCGGGCCAACACATGGCTGAGGAATTGGCCATGCCATGCGGAGGATCAATACCCGAACATACACGAGAATCGACTTCACGCCCGGAATTGCGGAGTTTTACGACAAAAAACAATTAGAACAAGAAAGAACAAATAAAGGAAA
>JAYZYX010000070.1:0-10699 GCA_036139795.1 Pseudomonadota bacterium
CAGGCTGGCGTGGTCTCTGACTGCGTGGCTAAAACAGCCCCCGCCGCAGACATTTCGAACTTTCTCCGGATGGGGGCGGCGTTTGACACGCAGACCCGCCGCATTCTGGAGCTGATCAAGGCGCCTGCCGCCAACGATTGTATCGCGAAACAGCTTCTCTGAGAGGAGAGACCCATGGTTGAATTGGCTCTGCCCAAGAATAGCCGTATCACCACAGGCAAAACCTGGCCCAAGCCCGAGGGTGCGACCAACCTGCGCACAGTGCAGATTTATCGCTGGAACCCCGACGACGGTCAGAACCCGCGCGTCGATACGTACTTTGTGGACATGGACACCTGTGGTCCGATGGTTCTGGACGTTCTGATCAAGATCAAGAACGAGATGGATCCCACGCTGACCTTCCGTCGTTCGTGCCGTGAAGGCATCTGTGGCTCGTGCGCCATGAACATCGACGGGATCAACACGCTGGCCTGTATCTACGGTCTGGATGAGATCAAAGGCGACGTGAAGATCTACCCGCTGCCGCACATGCCGGTGGTGAAGGACCTTGTTCCGGATCTGACCCACTTCTACGCACAGCACGCCAGCATCATGCCGTGGCTGGAAACCAAGACTAACACTCCCAAGAAAGAGTGGAAGCAGTCGATCGAAGATCGCGAAAAGCTGGATGGTCTGTATGAGTGCGTTATGTGCGCCTGCTGCTCGACCAGCTGCCCCAGCTACTGGTGGAACGGCGATCGGTACCTTGGCCCCGCCGCGCTGCTGCACGCCTACCGCTGGCTGATCGATAGCCGCGATGAGGCCACCGGCGAGCGTCTGGACAACCTTGAAGACCCCTTCAAGCTGTACCGCTGCCACACCATCATGAACTGCGCAAAAACCTGCCCCAAGGGTCTAAACCCTGCAAAGGCGATTGCATCGATCAAAAAGATGATGGTCGACCGCGCCTACTAAGGCCGGACTGCCCAAGAGATGATCAACTGCCGCGGCGCAAGCGTTCGCGGCAGTCTTGCGTTCAGCTATGCGTTTTGCGCATGGAAAACTTGCTCAAATGTGGGGTGTGTTTCAGGGGCAAGAGGTCCATATCAACAGGCAGGGAGGAGCTACCAACGTATAGGTGCTCTGATGCAAGTAACTGCAAACACAACCGCTGCCGACGAAGCTCTGGAAGTTATGTTCGGCTACTACACCCCTGAGACCGATGCAGAGGCTCCCGCGACTGCGGCCGCTGCGCCGGAAGTTCACGAAGAATATGTAGATTACTACGAAGCGGCCTGAATTCAGGCTGTCTGGCGGGTGCACCCCTCTGCGCACCCATAGATTTCTGCGGGGTCCGTCTGTATGTCCTTCGGGGCAGGGGCGGGCCCCATTTGTTTCTCAGGTCCGAAAAGGGGCGCGTCATGATTATCGGTATCATCGGCTTGATCGTCGCCTTTGCCTTGGTGGTCATCTTTCGCAACCCTGCCACCCGCAACTGCCGCTGGCGCGAAGACCGGCGGCGGGACAAGGACGGGCTGCGGTTCTATCGCTGCGTCAACTGCGGCGCCGAGGTCTGGGACAGCCCCAAACACAGCCCGAAAACCTGTCATAACCCTGACAAAAAAGGCACATCCTGAAATCCGCTTTTCCGGCAATGCAGCGATCAAAGATTGACTTTACAACGCTTTGGCCCCATGTGCCTGAGCAGGTGACATGATCCGCCGCGTGAGCGGACCCCGCCAAAGCCTTTGGCGCACATGTCCCGCCCCCTCCGGTTCCCCCATCACGCAGGGTTCCTACGCTTTCAGACTGCGCATAGGGCGCGGTTGCGGGCGTATCCCTCAAACCCCGCGGGCCGTTGGTCCGCGCAGGGCCGTGATGCGGCCCGAAAGGAACATTTTTGACTGATTTCAACAATCTGGGGCTCAGCCCCCGTCTTGTCGACCGTCTGACCGCTCTGGGTCTGACCCAGCCCACCCCCATTCAGGCCAAAGCGATCCCTCATGTGGTCGAAGGCCGTGACGTTATGGGGCTAGCGCAGACCGGCACCGGCAAGACCATGGCCTTTGCTCTGCCGATGGTGCAGCGCCTGAACAAGCATGGCAAGCGTGCGCCTAAGGGCTGCATCAACGCGCTGATTCTGGCCCCCACCCGCGAACTGGCCCGCCAGATCTCTGAGTCCGTACACAGCCTGACCGAAGGCGGTCCGCTGCGTATCGGAATGGTCGTTGGCGGCCAGTCGATCAACGTGCAGATCAAGCGTCTGGAGAAAGGCACTGACATCCTGATCGCGACCCCCGGTCGTCTGATCGACCTGATGGACCGCAAAGCCGTTGATCTGGGCCTGACCCAGTATCTGGTGCTTGATGAGGCGGATCAGATGCTGGATCTGGGCTTTATCCACGCCCTGCGCCGCATCTCGACCCAGCTGCCGGCGGAACGCCAGACCCTTCTGTTCTCGGCCACTATGCCCAAGAAGATGGAAGAGCTGGCACAGGCCTACCTGACCGATCCGGTAAAGGTCGAAGTGACCCCTCCGGGCCGCGCTGCCGATAAGGTGACCCAAGGCGTCCACTTCATCGACCAGAAGGCCAAACCCGACCTGCTGATCGAGCGTCTGGACCGTCATCGTGACGAGCTGGCGATTGTCTTCTCGCGCACCAAACACGGGGCAGAGCGCCTGTCGCGCAAACTGGAAGGCGCAGGTTTCGCCGCTGGCTCGATCCACGGCAACAAGAGCCAAGGCCAGCGTGACCGCGCCCTGAAGGCGTTCAAAGAAGGCAAGCTGCGCGTTCTGGTGGCTACCGATGTGGCCGCGCGTGGCATCGACATCCCCGACGTGCGTCACGTCTATAACTTTGACCTGCCCAACGTGGCCGAGAACTACGTTCATCGCATTGGCCGAACCGCCCGCGCCGGTGCCGAAGGTGCCGCCGAGGCGTTCTGCGCGCCGGACGAATTCGCCTACCTGCGTGACATCGAAAAGGTCATGAAGCTGTCGATCCCCGTCCTCAGTGGCGAGGCCCCCAAGGGCGCGGCTGCCAAGCCCGCTGCGAAAAAGCAGGGTGGCGGCAATGGTGGCAACAACGGCCGCAACGGCCAGCGTCGCCGCCGCTCGGGTCCGCCCCGTCGCAAGGCCGCCTAAGCCTTTTCTTTGGCTGAAAAATGTGACCTCCTGCGTGAAACATCGCAGGAGGTCTTTTCATGTGTGACGCCCGCCCATCCGCGCCCGTAGACGCCGAAGCACGCCGCGCCATCGCGCCGGTCATCTGCTATCCCGTAGACACGCTGCCTGCCGCGCCAATGGCGCTGTATCACGCCGCGCGGGAAGATCTTAGCTTGGTGGAAACGGTTACGGCGCCTGCCCGTGATGCTGCCACCTTCACCGTGCCTGCCGGTCATTTCTGTCGGATCGTCAGCGTTGATGGCCCGCAGGTGGGCGATCTGAACCTCTGGAATGCGCATGACCTGTCCGAGCGGTTCTTCAGCGGCAAAACCCGCGCCCTGCACGGCACCCATGTGACCACCGGTGATCGCCTCTGGTCGAACCTGCCTCATCTGCGCCCCATCGCAACCGTGACCCACGACACACTGGGCTGGTACGGCATCGACCAATATGGCGGCTCGGTTCATGACGTGATCGGTACCCGCTGTGATCCCTACACAAACAACCTGCTGTCGGGCGGGCAGTATCACCACTGCTGCCATTCCAACCTGACGCGGGCGCTGGCCGATCATACGGGGCTGCCTCTGGATCAGGCCGAACTTCATGTGCATGATGTGCTGAACGTATTCATGTGTACCGGCTTCACCCGTGACACAGGCCAGTACTTCATGAAAGCCAGCCCCGTGCGGCCGGGCGACTACTTTGAATTCTTTGCGGAAATTGACTTGCTGGGGGCGCTCAGCGCCTGTCCGGGCGGCGATTGCAGCAGCGAGCATTCCAGCGACACAGCCGCCTGCCATCCGCTGGAAATCCAGATCCTCAAGCCCGTAGCAAGTGCGCTGCAAGGCTGGAAAGCGCCCGCGGCCAACGGATACGACCGCAGCCACGGGCGATAATTATCAGGCGAAAGCTGCCTCTAGCGCGATCTCGACCATCTCGCCAAAGCTGCGCTCACGGTCCGCGCTTGGCAGGGCCTCGCCGGTTTGCAGATGGTCCGAGATCGTCAGGATCGCCAAAGCACGGCGCCCGTAACGGGCAGCCAGAGTGTATAGCTCTGCCGCTTCCATCTCGACTGCCAGAATGCCGTGGCGGGTCATCTGCTCGTTCAGGTCGGGCCGTTCGTCATAAAACACGTCCGAGCTATAGATCCCCCCCACATGCGGATCCGAGCCCCGCGCCTCGGCCGCGGCAACCGCTGCGCGCAACAGGCCGAAATCAGCACAGGGCGCATAATTCACCTCGCGGAAAATCCCCTTTGAGGGCGTGGACAAAGTCGTGCTGGTCATCGCAATCACCAGATCACGAATTTTCACCTGCGGCTGCATCCCCCCTGCCGATCCGATCCGGATCAGGGTCTTGGCACCATAGTCCTTGATCAGTTCATTGGCGTAGATCGACAAGGACGGCATCCCCATTCCGCTGCCCTGAATGGTCACCCGATGGCCGCGCCACGTGCCAGTGTAGCCCAACATCCCGCGCACTTCGTTCACCAGCTCTGCATCTTCCAGGAAGGTCTCGGCCGCCCATTTCGCACGATAGGGATCGCCCGGCATCAGAACGGTCTCGGCAATCTGCCCCGGCTTCGCGCCAATATGCACCGTCATTTCGAAAACTCCCGTTTTACCTACCTGTCAAAAAAGAACGGGGCCCGCCGAATGGCAAGCCCCATGCTTCTTTATTGCAAAAATACTCAACGTCACAGCGGGCTCAGCCGCCGCGACGCGTGGTTATTCCGCCGCGACCGGTGCCGGATCTACCAGCGCCACGATGTCCATCATGATGCGGTTCAGCTCAAAGTCTTTCGGAGTGTAGACCTTCGCCACGCCCATTTCGAGCAGGCGTTTCGCGTCGTCTTCCGGAATGATGCCGCCCACAACAACGGGGATGTCCCCCAACCCCTCAGCCCGCATGCGGTTCATCAGATCCTCGACAAGGGGGATATGGCTTCCGGACAGAATCGACAAGCCGACCACATGGGCGTTGTCCTCTCGGGTGGCCTTTACGATCTCTTCCGGAGTCAGACGGATACCTTCGTATTCAATGTCCATACCGCAGTCGCGGGCGCGGAAGGCGATCTGCTCGGCACCGTTGGAGTGACCGTCAAGGCCGGGCTTGCCCACAAGGAACTTCAGGCGGCGACCCAACTTGTCGCTGACCGCGTCCACTGCGGCGCGGATGTCGTCCAGACCTTCGGTCTTGTTCGACACACCACGAGCCACGCCGGTCGGGCCACGGTATTCACCGAAGGCCGCGCGCATCTCTGCCGCCCATTCACCGGTGGTCGCACCGGCCTTGGCTGCCTTGATCGAGGCAGGCATGACGTTGCCGCCTTCTTTGGTGACAGCGCGTAGTTCGGCCAGCGCCTCTTGAACGGCGGCCTCATCACGCTCGGCGCGCCAAGCGTTCAGGCGGGTGATCTGTTCCTGCTCGACCGCGGGATCGACAACCATGATGCCGCCGTCTTCGCCCATCAGCGGGCTGGGTTCGCCGTGCTGGAACTTGTTCACGCCAACTACGATGGTTTCGTTCTTCTCGATCCGGTTCAGACGGTCGGCGTTTGATTCCACCAGACGGCCCTTCATATATTCGATCGAGCTGACCGCGCCGCCCATGCTGTCCAGCTGCGCCAGTTCCTGACGGGCACCTTCTTTCAGGGCCTCGACCTTGGCATCTACGGCGGGGTTGCCGTCGAACAGGTCTTCATATTCCAGCAGGTCGGTCTCGAATGCCAAGATCTGCTGCATGCGCATGGACCATTGCTGGTCCCACGGGCGGGGCAGGCCGAGGGCCTCGTTCCACGCGGGCAGCTGCACGGCGCGGGCGCGGGCCTTTTTCGACAGGGTCACGGCCAGCATCTCGATCAGGATGCGGTAGACGTTGTTTTCGGGCTGCTGTTCGGTCAGGCCAAGGCTGTTCACCTGCACACCGTAACGGAAGCGGCGGTACTTGGGTTCCTGCACGCCATAACGCTCAAGGCAGATTTCGTCCCACAGGTCCACGAAGGCGCGCATTTTGCACATCTCGGTGACAAAGCGGATGCCTGCGTTCACGAAGAAGCTGATACGGCTGACTAGGGCAGGGAAGTCCTCGGCGGACACGCGGGGGCGCAACTCGTCCAGAACAGCGGTCGCGGTGGCCAGCGCAAAGGCCAGTTCCTGCTCGGGCGTCGCGCCCGCTTCTTGCAGGTGATAGGAACACACGTTCATCGGGTTCCATTTGGGCACGTTCTGATAGCAGTACTCGGCCACGTCCGCGATCAGCTTGAGCGAGGGCTTGGGCGGGCAGATATATGTGCCGCGCGACAGGTATTCTTTGATCAGATCGTTTTGGACGGTGCCTTGCAGCTTGGAAATGTCTGCGCCCTGTTCCTCAGCGACCGCGATATAAAGAGACAGCAGCCAAGGCGCCGTCGCGTTAATGGTCATTGAGGTGTTCATCTGTTCCAGCGGGATCTGGTCGAACAGGGTCCGCATGTCGCCCAGATGGCAGACGGGCACACCGACCTTGCCAACCTCGCCGCGGGCCAGCACGTGATCGCTGTCATAGCCGGTCTGGGTGGGCAGGTCGAAGGCCACCGAAAGGCCGGTCTGACCCTTGGCAAGGTTGCCGCGATAGAGCGCGTTCGATTTGGCTGCGGTCGAGTGACCGGCATAGGTGCGGATCAGCCAGGGGCGGTCTTTCTGGGTCTCGGACATGAGGGCCTCGCGTAATCTGGTTGAGCAATTTTATTGCGTTCGATGATTGATACTTGGAATTATGTGGCCCTGTCAATTCGCCGCGATGCGGCGGAAAGCCTTTATTTTCCTAATGCTATCGCAGCATTCGACTTTCGTCGCGACATAAAATTTCAAAAATTAATCAATTTGGGTTGCGATGTTGCGTGGCCGTGGCTATCTCTTGTGGCAGATGCAGCGCGATTCTGCGCCGCAGAACGAAATCACACCCCGACAGGGAGTATGGAGGCACAAATGGCACTTGATACGAACACTGGGATTGCCCCCTACGATGCACCCGAAAAAGAACTGTACGAGATCGGCGAAATGCCTCCCCTCGGCTATGTTCCCCCCAAGATGTACGCGTGGGCGATCCGCCGCGAACGTCATGGTGAGCCGGAAGTTTCGTTCCAGAAAGAAGTTGTCGACACTTGGAATATCGACAGCCATGAGGTGCTGGTCCTCGTGATGGCGGCCGGTGTTAACTATAACGGTGTTTGGGCGGGCCTTGGTAAGCCGATTTCGCCGTTTGATGTGCACAAGCAAGACTACCACATCGCGGGCTCGGATGCCTCGGGTATTGTGTGGGCCGTTGGCGATAAAGTGAAAAATTGGAAGGTGGGTGATGAAGTTGTCATCCATTGTAACCAGGACGACGGCGACGACGAAGAGTGCAACGGTGGCGATCCGATGTTCTCTCCCTCGCAGCGGATCTGGGGCTATGAGACCGGTGACGGTTCGTTCGCCCAGTTCACCCGCGTTCAGGCTCAGCAGCTGATGCCCCGTCCCAAGCACCTGACTTGGGAAGAGAGCGCCTGCTACACCCTGACGCTGGCCACCGCATACCGCATGCTGTTCGGTCACCACCCCCACGAGCTGAAGCCCGGCCAGAACGTTCTGGTTTGGGGTGCCTCGGGTGGTCTGGGCTCCTATGCGATCCAGCTGGCAAATACTGCAGGTGCGAACGCGATCGGCGTCATCTCGGACGAGAGCAAGCGTCAGTTTGTGATGGATCAGGGCGCGAAAGGCGTCATCAACCGCAAGGACTTTAACTGCTGGGGTCAGCTGCCCACCGTGAACTCGCCCGAGTACAATGAGTGGCTGAAAGAAGCACGCAAGTTCGGCAAGGCGATCTGGGATATCACCGGCAAGGGCGTGAGCGTTGACATGGTCTTCGAACACCCCGGCGAGGCGACCTTCCCCGTATCGACTCTGGTCGTGAAAAAGGGCGGTATCGTGGTGATCTGTGCCGGTACCTCTGGCTTCAACTGCACCTTCGACGTCCGCTACATGTGGATGCACCAGAAGCGTCTGCAGGGCTCGCACTTTGCGAACCTCAAGCAGGCAGCCTCGGCAAACCGCCTGATGTGCGAGCGTCGTCTGGACCCCTGCATGTCGGAAGTGTTCACTTGGGACCAGATCCCGCAGGCACACACCCGCATGCTGCGCAACGAACACAAGCCTGGCAACATGGCCGTGCTGGTTCAGGCCCCCAAGACCGGTCTGCGCACTTTTGAGGATGCCCTAGCCGCGAAATAAGTCTCGCAACTAGACGAAATTGGAAAGCCGCATCTCGAAAGAGGTGCGGCTTTTGCATTTTTGTTCTTTTGTGCGGGCAAAGGGGTATGACCTCTTGTGAGGCTCACGTAAAATTGTTCATACTGCTTACATAACTGACGACTCTTTCCAGCGTTACGCCAGATGGCCCTATCGGTTAGTGAGTTCCATTGATGAAGATTTTTAACTTAGAGGCCTTCAAGCCAGCAATTTCTGTCGCCTCGACGCATGCAGAATTGCAGGCGATTGCCGAAAGTATATGTAACGAAACGGGACTTCAGCATCTGATGTTCAACTCGGCAAATATGTCGGGTAGCCCGTTCTTCTTTGGCACCTACGGTATGCGGTGGATTTCCCGCTATCTTGAGATGCAGTACTACCGCAATGATCCGGTTGTTCAGGCCTGCTACCGCAGCTTTGATCCCGTGAACTGGAACCAGTTGGACTGGTCGCCCCGTCCTGCGGCGCGGTTGCGCAACGATTCACTGGAACATGGTGTGGGATCGCAAGGGTTATCTTTTCCCGTGCGCGGGCCGTTTGCGCAGTTCTCGATGCTGAACATCTCGCACACTTGCGAGGATGACGAATGGAACGCCTATGTCGACGAGAATACATGTACGTTCTTGCGACTTGGTGTTCAGCTGAACCGTGCAGTGTTGCGGTTGCATTCGGGGGCGATCCCCGAAATCTCGCGCCACTTGTCCCCGCGTGAGATCGAAGTGATGACCTTGCTTGCCCGTGGCCAAAGCCGCAGTCAGGCCGCACAAGAGTTGCAGATTTCCGAACATACCCTTCGGGTTCATATTGAGGCCGCGCGCAAAAAGATGGACGCGTCGAATACGATTAACGCGGTCGCCCGCTCGATCATGATGGGCTACGTCATTCTGTGACGAAGGCGCTTTTCGCGGTTTATCTGGCCCCTTGTGACAGCTAGGGTCCGGCCCATGAACAACGTACCCGCAATCACCTTTTCCGACGATCAGGCCGAAGCCCACGACCGCATCGCAGATGTGCTGCGTGGGGCTGGCGTGGATATTGACGACGGCACCACCATGCCCCCCGTTGAGGGCAAGCAAAGCGTGCTGGCGGTGACCGGCAAGGCGGGGTCGGGCAAGACGATGCTTTTGGCCAGTGTGGTGAAGGCGCTGGATGAGGCAGGGGTCGAGATCGTCTCGGGCGATTATGAGGGGCGCAAACGCAAAGAGCGGCGCACGCTGGCAATTCTGGCCCCCACCAACAAGGCGGCCAGTGTCCTGCGGATGCGCGGCGTACCTGCCACGACGATCCACCGTATTCTTTACACACCGGTCTATGACCCCGAGTACGAGAAGGTGGCCGAATGGCTCGCCGGAAACGGCGAGAAGCCCGAGATCGAAGGGCTGACCGATGAGGCGCTAGAGCGGGCAAAAGCCAGCTACGAGCTGCATAAATCCGTGCCCGGGGCCTTGGCGGTTGCAGGTCTGCGGGGCTCGGACTTTATCACGGGCTGGAAACGGCGCGAGGCGCCGCTGGATATCGGCTTGGTCGATGAGGCCTCGATGCTGGATGACCGTCAGTATGACGATTTGAGGGATATCTTTCCGACGCTGCTGCTGTTCGGCGATCCGGCCCAGTTGGCGCCGGTAAACCAGTCCGGCAAGATGGTGTTCGACAAGCTACCCGCGCCAGCGGTCATGTCTTTGTCCCGCATCCACCGCCAGCAGGGGGATAGCCCTATTCTGGATGTGGCCCATTCGCTGGCCGATCCGCAACTGGGGTTCGAGGATTTCGAGAGCCTTATTCAGGATCTGGCCCGCAAGGATGACCGTGTGGTTTGGGCGCAGCGGGTCGAGGTAGACCTGATGGCCCGCAGCCCTGTGCTGGTCTGGCGCAATGCGACCCGTATCCGTCTGATCAACGCTTTCCGCAGCGTCTACGGTGCCCCCGAGACCGAGCTTTTGGAAGGCGAGCCGTTGATCTGTGACGGGATCGAACTGCCTTTGAAGCACCGCAAGAAGCGCATTGATCTGGAGGCTCGTGGCCTGATCAAGGGCGCGCAGGTGGTTTATCTGGGGCCGGGGCGCAAGCCCGGTTTCTCGCGTTTGCATGTGCTGGGGGCGCTGGAGCCGCAGGTGAGTGCGGCCTCGATCGTGAAGATTGAAAAGCCGGATGAGGAAGAGCCATTCATCCCCTTCGCGGCACGCATGGGGGCGACGTTCCTGCATGGAGCGGCGGTGACGATCCACAAGGCGCAGGGCTCGCAATGGCCCGAGGTGCAGGTCTTTGCCCCCGACCTTTACGCCGC
>JAYZYX010000071.1:0-22880 GCA_036139795.1 Pseudomonadota bacterium
TGCTCGGTCAGAAACGCGCCGATGGTCGGCCCAAGAACGGGGGCCACGACAACCCCCAGCCCGAACAGCGCCATTGCCTTGCCGCGGTCCTCTTTGGGGAAACTCTGGAAAAGGATGGATTGCGACAGCGGGATCATGAACGCGCCGAAGAACCCTTGGCCAAGGCGACAGGCCACCATCATTTCGATCGAATTCGAAAGCCCGCCAAGCATCGAGAAGCCCGCAAATCCAAGGATCGCCGTGGTGATCAGGCGTCGCCGTCCAAAGCGGCGCGACAGCAGGCCCGTCAGCGGCATCACCGCAACCGAGGCGACAATGTAGCTGGTCACAACCCAGACGGTCTGGTCGCTGGTGATGCCGAAGGCCGCCTTGATGTGGGGCAGGGCGACGTTGACAATCGTGCTGTCGAGGATTTCCAGAACGGCGGTCAGGACAACGGCAATCACCACAGTCCAGCGAACGACGGGTGCCGCGCCGGTCCCTGTCTGGGTGACAGAGTGAGCGGTCATTGGCGCGCCTGATCAAGCGAGGATGTGTCGACCGTGGCAGTCGCACTGGCGCCCACGCGCAACTGCATCGCAGGGTCGTCGGGGGGCGTCAGCGCGATCCGGATCGGGAAACGCTGGGTGACCTTGACCCAGTTCCCAGTCGCGTTCTGCGGCGGCAGTAGAGAGAAGGCCGCGCCAGATCCGGCGCCGATCACCTCGACTTTTCCGGACAGTTCCAGATCCGGATACATGTCCACCGTGACCGACACTGGCTGGCCTTGGCGAATGCGGGCAAGGTCAGTCTCGCGGAAATTGGCATCCACCCACCAAGCGCCGTCCTCGATCAGAGAGAAAAGCGGCTGTGCAGGCGAGATGACGTCGCCGGGCCGTAGCGAAAGGTTGGCCACCCATCCCCCGACCGGTGCGGTGATCACCGTATGAGCCAGCGCGATCCGTGCCTGATCAAGTGCGGCCTGCGCTGCCCGAACGGTGGCATTGTCTGCCCCAGTCATGCCTGCTTGTTGCTTCGCCGCTTGAACTGCGGCTTCTGCCTGCGTGACGCGGGCAGCGGCTTGATCCCGCGCAGATTGCGCATCGTCCAGCTTGGCCTGCGCAACGTCGCCCCGATCGAACAAGGCGCGCGTTCTGGAAAGTCCGGAATCGGCATCAATGAACGCGGCACGTGCGGCGTCCAGATCGGCTTCGGCGGCATTCGCAGATGATCCCGCGGCTGCGGCTGACTGGCGGGCAGTCTCAAGTTGTGCCTCCGCCGAGGCCACGGCGGCCTTCAGGGTACTGTCGTCAAGCCGGACAAGGATAGAGCCGGCCTCGACACGGTCGCCCTCGGTCACCGGAACCTCGGTCACACGTGCAGAAATCATCGGGG
This sequence comes from Pseudomonadota bacterium, assembly GCA_036139795.1. Taxonomy (GTDB): domain Bacteria; phylum Pseudomonadota; class Alphaproteobacteria; order Rhodobacterales; family Rhodobacteraceae; genus Donghicola. Next base: position 1,375 of record JAYZYX010000071.1, read on the forward strand.
AGATGGTCAGGATGTTGGCCTGCACATAGGCGTCATCGGTCGACGGATAAATCGTCTGCTGGTGCCAGTACCATGCGAGGCCACCCGCCGCCGCAATAAGGGCGACGGTGAGCAGAAGGGGTTTTCCGTATTTCATTGTATCGTCGTGGCTTTAGTTGGTGAAAGGAGCGCCACTTGGCAGCAATGGCAGCAGGCCGATCAAGATGAGGTAAACTGCCACGATCATGCAAAGAAGACGCGGTACAAAAAGGATTAGCAGCCCGCCATAAGTGCCGCCAGTGGTCCGAGATAAAGATGCAGTGACATGATCGTTTTACTCGCATTGATCGGCAAGGACGCCTGAGGTGAACTCTTCTCAATCTCTGTAATCGATCTGCCTGCGGTCGAACTGGCGTGAGCCTTAACTATCTGTAAGTTTTCGGCGTGCCGCCGGGATCATCGCGCCAAGCGCAAAGGTAATCAAATGAAGCAGGTCCGCAATCGGCTCGGGCCAGAGCACAAGCTTGGTGACGATCGCGGTGAGACCAAGCGCCGTAACGATCACCCAATGGCGACCTGAAAAGTCGCGGGTCAACGCGCCAAGAATGCCGAAAGCGCCGCCCGAGATACCCACATCGTAAACTTGGCGCATGGCGCTCTCAGGGTCCGCCATCAGCAGATCATAGGGGCCGATCACTAGGGCAAACAGCAGGACTGTGCCAAGGATGTCGATGCCCCAGAACGTGGCGGCGGCGCGACGTGTACCATTGCGCCATTCGAACAGACCAATGGCCAGCGCGGCGAAGGCCACCTGCCGTAGGAACATGGGCACGTCATGGGTCAGAAGGCTTGCTGTCACCAGACGCCAGATCTCGCCTTCCAAAAGCGCCTCCAGCGAGATGCCGAACTTGAGGGCCGCCTCTGTCTGGCCACCCGGAAGAAGCCGGATCGCGGCAAGGTTCGCCGCGATCATGACCGCAAGGAAAACGCCCGTGAATGCAAAGCGCGACAGTTGAGGGCAGCGCCGTCTTAGGTCGGCGGCCCTGACCTTGAGGGTCGCACTGGAAAAGCCCGGTAGTGTCATGGTTTGTTAGGTTCTGCGGAACCGGTGCCAAGGGGCATGGCAGTTTGTCCCTTGGGGGCTCAGAGGGCGTTAGCGACCCGTTGAAGGTTGGAGATATAAAAGCTTTTGCTCATTATGGTCGGTTCCTTCAATTCATGTGCCAGCCGTGGCTAACGATCAGCGATTGGCCGGTCAGTGCATTCGAGGGGAAGGCCGCGAAGAAATGCGCGAGCTCCGCGACGTCCTCGATCGTAGTAAATTCCTTGTCGACGGTTTCGCCAAGCATTACGCGTTCCACGACTTCCTTTTCGGAAATCCCGAGCGAGGCAGCCTGTTCGGGGATCTGTTTTTCGACCAAGGGTGTCTTCACGAAGCCGGGGCAGATCACGTTGGCGCGGATGCCGTCCTTGCCGCTTTCCTTGGCGATCACGCGGGCAAGGCCCAGAAGGCCGTGTTTCGCCGTGACATAGGCGGATTTTAGCGCCGAGGCCTCCCACGAATGCACCGAGCCCATGAAAATGATCGATCCGCCCCCCGCGGCCTTCATATGTGGAAGGCAGGCGCGCGAGGTCAGGAATGCGCCGTCAAGATGGATTGCCAGCAGCTTTTTCCAATCCGCGAAAGGGTACTCTTCCAACGGGTGGACGATCTGGATGCCAGCGTTCGAGACGAGGACGTCGATCTTGCCCCAAGTGTCGGCAACCCGCGCGACACCCGTATTCACGGCCTCTTCGTCAGAGACATCCATACCGACGCCAATCGCCTCGATGCTGAACTCTTTCGCCAGATCGGCGGCCGTGGCTTCGGCGGCGTCGGCCTTTAGATCGGCGATGGCAATCTTGGCGCCGTCAGCGGCGTAGCGTCGGGCTATTCCTAGCCCGATACCGCTTGCGCCACCCGTCACGATGCAGATTTTGTTTTTAAGAGTCATGGGTTCAGCCTTTCTGCGAGTGGCCGCGGACACTCCACATGTCCCGTAGGCTCATGTCGGATGCGTAGTGGTAGATGACGCCGGTGGTGGCATGGAGGATCAGGTAAGCCCAAGCCAGGTTGCCAAAGGTCCGGTGCACGTTCATGGCCAGCGCGACAAGCCCGCCGCCATCCGGATCACCTGCGTTTACGAAGTAATAGAGCGTCCCGCTTGCAGCCATGAGTGTGGCGATGATCAGACCAAGGCCGTGGATCGCGCCAGCCAAAGCCGAGGCGGGTTCGTAGGGGGGGACCTTCAAGCGCATGATGCTTGCGGCGTGTGATTTGGTGTCCGCCCACAAGGCCGATAGGCGATCACCGCTGAACCAGGGAAACAGCGTTGCGGGTGCTGTACCGAACTGGCGCGTGGTGAGCGCCAGCCAGAACACGAGCATAAAGGCAAAGGCTGCAAGGCCGCCGTATTCATGAACCTCGAAGGCGCTATTGGCGACCTTGCCGGGCTCTTCGGGGATCATGAACTGGCTGGACGCAAGTTGGGTGATGATCGCAAGCGCCAGCGCGCCGTGTGCAAGCCGTGTCAGACCGCTGTGGCGCGGAACGGAAGTAGTGTGAGTGGTGGTCATAGTTGAGGTCCTTGCTGTCCATGCAAGATTGCGATGTCTTTATTCATAGTGATGCGTTCAGACGCCTGGCTGGCACGAGGTTTACAAATCTGACAGGAATTGCGGCGCGCTCTGCACGCAGGAAGATCGGTCACCGGTACCAATGCATAGGCATGCGACTCCAGCGCCGCGGGCTCGGACCAAGCGCCTTTGATGGTCAGGTATTCGCGGTTGATAAAACGATAGGGACCACGCGGATAGGAGGGCGAGGCAAATGGCATCGCGAAGGCGCGGGCGGCAACCTCCGCAGGGTTGAGAAGCGGTTTCATGTATCGGCTCCTGTAAGGTCGAAAATCTGTAACCCGTCTGCCTGCGGCGTCCGGCCTGTCCAGGAGGGGTGGCGCAGGGTGCGCTTGACATCCTTCCGACCCGCCGCCCAGTGATCCCGCATCGACAGACGCGAGAATTCGTAGTCCTTGGCGCTTGTCTCGAAATCTTCTTTACGGTGGATCAGATGGACCAGCTCGATGGGTCCGGATGGACCGGCAGCGCGCAAACTTGCCAGATCCGGGTCGTCTGCCAGTTCGGGATGTCGCGCGGCAAGACGATCGGCGGCGGCGCGGATGTTGTGCAGCGCCTTAAAGCGATCCGTATTTAGACGTGTCCGGCTGGAATAGCGGATGTCCTTTTCACGTTGGCCCACATCGGCCAAGGTTTCGGGACGCGCGCCATGGGCACTGAAAAGATCGACCTGAAAAATGGTCATGGCTGTGTCGCCTGCGGCCTCGAAGACATATTGCAGCGGCGTGTTCGACACGAGCCCTCCGTCCCAATATAGCCGACCATTGATCTCGACCGGCGGAAAACCCGGAGGCAGCGCCCCACTTGCCATGATGTGCTCGGGCGCAATTCTTTGATCGGCGCTGTCGAAGTAGGTGAAGTTGCCGGTTTCAACGTCGACGGCGCCCACACTGATCCGCGGACCCTGATCGTTGAGGTAGTCGAAATCGACAAGCTCTAGCAGGGTCTCGCGCAGCGGATCGGTGCGGTAGACGCTGATGCCCTTTCCGATCGTCGGCCAGAAATCCCAGATTGAGCGCGGCGCGAAAAAGCCCGGCACACCTGCTGCCATCACAGAGGCGGCGGCGAACTCGGTGTAGGCGGGCCTTGGCAAAGCGGTTTCGAACGTTGCCTGCGAGGCGTAGCCGCTGCTGACCCCGTCCCAGAAGTCCTTCAGCCGCTTGATACGGCGACTTTCGGGATTTCCGCAAATGATTGCCGCGTTAATGGCGCCGATGGAAATTCCCGCGACCCAGTCCGGTGCGTGGTGTCCCTGCAAAAGCGCCTCGAAGGCGCCAGCCTGATATGCGCCAAGCGCGCCACCGCCCTGAAGCAAAAGTACGGTTTGTGGAGCGTCTGCCATAACGATGACCCCTTCGACAATGAAACTGAACCCACTGCTATTGGCACGAATGCCCCTGCGCCTGTCGTGTGGTTTAACATTCTGTAAACTGTCGTATTGGTCGTGCCGGATGCGGGCGTTGGCCTTGCCGCGCGACCCGAAAGTACCGGGTGCGCTGCCTGCCTCATCCACAGGGTCTGTCTTCGAAAGTCAGCTTTCAGCATTGCCACAAGCAAAAGCCGCCGGGCGTGTGGGGAACCTTCATGCCCGGCGGACTTCTTTGGAACCGGTGTCAGGCCTTCTGATCAGCCCGGTTCCCGAGGGTCGCAGAGACATTCAAGGGTTGGCCTGCCCTCAGGACCGAGATTGCCACTTGGGCACCGGGCGCATCCCCGGCAATGCTGCGCGTCAGATCCTGCGGTGTGCGGATGTCGGTGCCATTTACCGAAAGAACGACGTCGCCTCGGTGTAGCCCTGCGGTTTCGGCGGGCGTGCCCGTGCCGACCCCTGTCACCAAGGCCCCTGTACCGCTGTCCAGCCCAAGCGCCAAAGCGACATCCTCGCCGACCGGCATGATCTGAACGCCAAGGAACCCACGATCCACGTGGCCATCATCGGCGAGGTCGGTCACGACCGCTTGTGCGACACCGGCCGACAAGGCGACCGACATGGGATCGCTCGCGTGGGGGCTGGTAAACCGTTGAGCGTTCACGGCGACGACCTGACCATCTGCGTTCAGCAGCGGGCCACCGACGTTGCCGCGTCCAACGCTGGCGTCAGACACCAGAAGATCGTCGAAGGTCGCGCCGGATTGCTCAGCCCCCAGCGACGAGATTACCCCTGTCGTAACCATGTGCCGCGCGCCGTGGCTTGCACCAACGGCCATCACTGGCGAGCCCACCTTCAGGCTGTCCGGAGCGGCAAAGGCCACGGTCGGTAATCCGCTTGCCTCGACTTTCAGAACCGCGATGTCGGTATAGCCGTCGGCCCCTATGATATGGGCATCCAGAACCTGCCCGTCATTCAGGAGGACACGGATTTGCGAGGCACCTTCGACCGCAGCTGCGCTGGTCACGATCTCACCGTCGGCGGACAGGATGAAACCTGTTGTCTGGCTGCGCGAGATCATCTGTTCGTGCATTTCCAGATCGCCATCGTTGTCGCCGGCTGCGTCGGCCACTTCATCAGACTTCCATGAGCGCATGACGTCAATCGCGACAACGGCCTTCGCGGCCTCGTGGATTGTTTCGACGACGGCCTGAGAGGGAGCATCGGGTGCCTTGGCGACCGCGGCCAATGGCATTGCGGTCAGGGCCGTCGCCGCCATCAGTGCAGCGACCAGAGGGGTGGTCATTCGGACCGACCGGCTTTTTGCGTTATTCATTTGGGTATCCTCAAGATGATGACCGGACGATCCGCCCGTCTATGCCTTGAAGATGTTCCCGCCTGATTGCAGCGTAACGCCGTCGCGATTGAAAACCTGCAATCTGGGTCAAGGATCCGTGATGCAGGTGCATGTCCGCATTCCTTGCAGATTTGTAAGGTGCCTGACACCTCCCCGTCAGCCAGATTGCCCAGAGTGCAGGTTTAGGGTCGCCCCTGAGGCGGCCTATCCATGTTTGGAGATCGGCCCCGATGATGAAGATCCTGATTGCCGAAGACGATCCCGCGACGGCTGAATTCATCGCACGCGGTCTTCGCGAAGAAGGTCACACGGTCGATTGCCTTGCCGATGGCCGCGATGCCCTGAGTCAGGCCATGACGGTAAATTACGACGCGATGATCGTTGACCGGATGTTGCCCGGGCTTGACGGTCTGTCGCTGGTCCGTGCCCTGCGCGCTGCGAAGAACTCGGTTCCGGCGATCTTCCTGACCGCGATCGGTGGCGTCGATGACCGGATCGACGGCTTGCAGGCGGGCGGCGACGACTACCTTGTCAAACCCTTCGTCTATGGCGAGCTCTCTGCCCGGATCGGTGCCATTGCCCGACGCCCGCCGGTTCAGCAGACCGAAACTGTCCTGCATGCGGCTGATCTGGAGATGGACCTGATCCGCAGAACTGTGACGCGGGCGGGCCAACCGATTGACCTCTTGCCGCGCGAATTCTCGCTTCTTGAGCTGCTGCTGCGCCGCAAGGGCCGTGTGCAGACCCGAACGATGCTATTGGAAGAGGTCTGGGGCATCCATTTTGACCCTCAGACCAATGTGGTGGAAACCCATGTCAGTCGCCTGCGCGCTAAAGTCGACAAACCCTTTGATCGCGATTTGATTGTGACGGTTCGTGGTGCGGGGTACCGGCTAGATGCCTGAAGCGAACCCGACCTCTAAGGCCCCGTCGACTGCGCAGAGTGTCAGGCAACGCACTCCGCTGCTACGGTCCGCCCCGGTCCGCCAAACGCTGCTTTTGTTGGCCGTCTTCTTCCTGATCGACGCGGCCAGCCTTGGCGGCGTCTATCTGAAACTACAGAGCGACGCGACAAACGATCTGCATAGCGCCGTCCAGAGCGAGATCGAAAGCCTTGACCTGACCGCGACGCCGCGGGCCTTGTCGGCTATCGTCAGTGCGCGGGCGCGGGCCAGCGATGCTGCGGATACCGTGATCGTGTTGGTCAGGGCCGATGGCGGTCAGGTCGGGAATGCGCGCGCGACGATGGAGGGCGGCGAGATCCGGCTAGAGCCGCTCGCGGACAGTGCGCTGTCGCAGGATGGATATGTTCAGGATATCCGGCGGCTTTCGGGCGGGGTCCTGATCCTTGGCCTCAGTATGACCCCTCTGCGCGAGTTGACCGAGACCTTCGTGACCTTGTTTCTTCTCAGTTTCGTGCCGACGGCTGTGGTTTCGATCTTCGCCGGGGCATATTTTGCCCGCCGTGCGGCCGGTCGGGTCGCGCGGATCGAGGAAGCGCTGGCCCTTCTGTCGTCCGGCGACCTTTCGGTTCGGATTCCGGCCCCATTTGGTTCGGACGATCTTGCCCGCATCGCCGACGGCGTGAACCGACTGGCGGAACGGCAAGAGGCAGCGACCGAGCAGCTCAGGCAAGTGACGACAGATATCGCCCATGACCTCAAGACCCCGATTCAGCGTGCGTCGGTTCTGCTGCACGATCTCGAACTGACTTTCAGCGAGGGGTCGGATGGTGCCCGACTGGCGGGCGCGGCGGCTGAAGAAATCGACCGCGCCTCGAATATCTTTGCTGCCATGCTACGGATCGCCCAGATCGAAGGTGGCCCCCGTTCCGCGGAATTCAGGCCGGTTGACCTGTGTGATACTGTGCGTGAGATAGCCGAACTGTATCGACCAGTCGTCGAGGAAGCTGGCGACATCCTTTCGCTTGACCTGCCGTCCAATGGCATTGTCGTGCAGGGAAATGCAGGTCTTCTAGGGCAGGCGCTTTCCAATTTAATCGAGAATGCCATCCGTCACACGCCGCGCGGCAGCACGATTGCGATTTCGGTGACGGACGGTCCGATCCTTGCTGTTGCCGACAACGGTCCGGGGATTCCGCCCGCCGAACGGGAGAAGGTCGTTCGCCGGTTCTATCGCCTTGAGCGCAGCCGTACGTCGTCCGGCCACGGGCTTGGCCTTGCGCTTGTGGCTGCGATCGTAAACCGACATGGCGCACGGCTGACATTCGGGGACAACAACCCGGGAACACGCGCTGCAATCCGTTTCTGATGAGTGACGCAAGCCGCTGATGGCTTCAGGGAGTGACCGGACCATCTGCGGCGTCACCCCTGTGATGCAACGGGACCATCTGTCTTAAAACAGGCACTCCAAATCGATCCGGCCCATCGGGGCTGCGCGATTCCCGAGGTCTCGGAAATAAAAACATGCGGTCCATCGAATATATTTTCGGCTTGCTTTCGAATGGTACCGGATAAGGCGAAAGGTGCCGGTTCCACGCCCTGAGCGCCGCAGGATTCAAACTGTCGTTACGTCACTTTTGCCTTATTTTACGGCGTTTTCTGCGTAAGCACGTGCAAACACGAAGCTATTTTTCGCCAAGCCCCAGAGCAAAACCCACTTTGTATATGTGCAAGGGGCGTTGGGTTAGCCCCGGTTCCTTGGCTGCTTTTTCTGCCGTACCCCCGATTCATGGATGAGTCGTGGAAATTTGCGTGGGATTTAGGGACACCCGCAATACAGCCTCCGACAAATAAATTCCAAAATACGAATGGGTAAGTGTTTGGCAGTAGTGATCGGTAAGGAGGACCTATGCGTTTCACGATCAAAGCAAAGTTTATCGCAGTATTTTCGGTTATATTTCTGATGTTGGGGGCGGTGATAGGTCTATCGCTGGTGCGGTTTCAGGATGTCACCGGCGAATTCAGGCAAATCGTTCATGTGGACACACCGGATTTGATGGCCGTGCAGGGGATCGCGGAAGAAGAGTCCGCCATCCGCACGATGGTCGCCGAGGTTCTGATCTCGCTGCTCAATGATCACCCCGCACGCATTCCCCATCTGGTCGAGCAGGTGGACTTCCGTAGCGCCGCGCTGCTGGAGCAGATCAACGCACTTGCGGACCGCTCGACGGGTGAAAGCAAAGAGCTGCTGGCGCAAATCGCGGATCAGCACAACGCATTAGTTCAGGCGAACAAACGGGCGACCGACCTTGAGCTTGCGGGCGACGGTGAGAACGCGAACGTCGTTTTCCATAGCGATGCCAAGATCGTCATCATGCGGATTTTCGACCTTGTCGAAGACCTGCGCGACAACATGACGGCGGATATGGTGGCCTCGGTCGATCACGCCGAAGAGGCGCAGACCGCCCTGACGCAGTATTCGCTGGCCGCTGCGGCGCTGGTCGGGGCCTTTGGCATCTTTGCCGCCTTTATGATCCTTACATCTTTCAATCGTGCGATGGGCAAGGCGCTGGCACTGGCCAAGCGCGTGGCGCAAGGGGACCTGCGGGAACTGGCCACCTTCAATCGCAACGATGAGATCGGAGACCTGCTAACGGCCCAGAACGACATGGTCCTGCGCCTGCGCGAAACCGTGGGGCAGATGACCGAGGTTGCGCGCAACGTGGCCTCAGGTGCGAACCAGATGGCATCAACCTCAGAAGATCTGGCATCGGGGGCCGCGCAGCAGGCTGGAACCTCGGAAAGCGTGTCGGCCTCGGTCGAAGAGATGGCCTCAAGCATTGCAGACGCCTCCAAGAACGCCAATCTAACTGAAGAAATCGCCCGCAAGTCGGCCTCTAGCGCGGCCGAGACCGGCAAGGCCGTGGCCGCTGCGGTGGATGACATGAAACGCATCGCGGAACGGATCATGGTGGTGCATGAAATTTCCCGTCAGACCGACCTTCTGGCCCTGAACGCCGCCGTTGAGGCCGCCCGCGCGGGCGAGCATGGTCGCGGCTTTGCGGTTGTGGCCTCAGAGGTGCGCAAGCTTGCAGAAATCAGCCAGAAGGCGGCCTCGGAAATCTCGGAGCTTTCGGTCAGCACGGTGCAATCGGCGGTCACAGCAGGCAAGGTTCTGGCGGACTTGGTCCCCGATATCGAGCGGACGTCCGATCTGGTCACCGAGATCAGCGATGCCTCGCGCCGCTTGTCGGAGGGCTCGAACGAGATCAACCGATCAATCCGTAATCTGGATGTTGTGACCCAAGGCAATGGCGCGGCGTCTGAGGAAATGTCTGCGGCGGCGGTTGAACTGTCCTATCAGGCGCAGGCTTTGGCCGAGGCGGTGCAGTTCTTCAAGACAACCGAGACTACGGCCATTGACGATCTTGCGCCTATTGCCGTTGAGCAAACGGATGACGTAGCCAGTGATCAGCCCGCCAAAGAGCCAAAGGTTGAGGTGGTCACGTTCGATCTTGAAAAGCCCAGTGCTGCGAATAATGCGCCTGCAAAGACCCCCGACTACAGCTTTAATGTAGCGTAAGCCCATCGGCCTTGGGTCAGGACAAAGGGCGGCACGGGTGAAATCCGGTGCCGCCTTTTCTGTTCTGGGAAGGCCCTAGTAGTACACTAACCCAAATGTCCGCCTGACGGACAGATGTGGGAAAAACATACCTTTGAATTGATGCGCCGCAAATAACTGCCTTCAAGTCGGGAGGACGTTATGTGCAATAAAAAAAGGGCTGTGCGCCCGCTTTACCTGTGCCATACCCCAAGGGTTACGGCATAATGGACCGCAATCCCAAAAAGCTTTTTGCCACTGGATTTTTGCTGGCGGCTGGTGCCTGTTTCGTCTTCGGCACCGCAGTGACCGTCAGCGATGTGATCCTTCGGGCGACGTCCGGCGCGAATGTGCCTGCTGCGATTGAATTGACGTCCTTGTCGATCGGGCTTGGGGCGCTGCTGTCTATGCCGATTGGCTATGCCTACCGTGCTCATGTGACGGCGAAACTGCTGTCCGAGCTCTCGCCCACGCGTTTCAGCCGCCCCCTTGGCATCGTCAGCACCATCGCCTCTGTGCTGTTCGCAGCGCTTTTGGCGTGGATCATGGGGCGTCATGCCCTTGAGAAATTTGGCGGTCCGCAGACCACGCCTGATCTTGGCCTTCGGATGGACATTGCGCTGGCTGTCGTTGCCGTGACGCTGCTGCTTGCGCTTGCTGCCGCTGTCTAAGCGATGGTTTCGACGCTTCGCGGGCGGGGAGAGGCGTGATGGACGGGCTTTTTCTGGGCGGTCTGGGATTTGCCGCCGCCATCGCGATGATCTTTCTAGAAGTGCCTGTGGCCGTGGCGCTGGGGCTGGTGGGGATCATCGGCTCGGGGCTGATCATCGGTGCCGAGGGGGCGATGGCCATCGGCGCGACCACGGTTTGGGACAGCCTGACAAACTACACCCTGACGATGCTGCCGCTGTTCGTTCTGATGGGAAACGTTGCGGCGAATTGCGGCCTTTCGTCAAAGCTTTACCAGTCGATGTCGGTTCTGATTGGCCATCGTCGCGGGGGGCTTGCCCTTGCAACGATCGGTGCCTCGGCGGGCTTTGGTATGATCTCTGGATCATCCTTGGCGACTACGGCCACCATGGGCAGGATTGCCCTGCCAGAGATGCAAGAGGCGGGGTATTCCCGTTCCCTCTCGGCTGGATCTGTCGCGGCGGGGGGCACATTGGGCATCCTGATCCCGCCCTCAACGGTTCTGGTGATCTACGCCTTTATCGCTGAACAATCGATCCGGGAACTGCTGCTGGCCACCGCTGGCCCCATCACCCTTGCGGTTCTGCTCTACTGTCTGGCAATCTGGGTGCCGATCTGGATGGGGTGGTCCTCGGCCCCGCAACGTACCCGCGCCGTGGGTGCCGAGCGTCGCGCCGCATGGGCCGAGTTGCTGCCGCCCGTTGGCATCTTCGGGATCATCATGGGCGGGCTTTATTCAGGTGTCTTTACCGCGAATGAGACCGCCGCCATCGGGGCTGCCGTGGTTCTTGCCTATGGGGCTTTGTCGCGTCGCCTCAGCTTTGCGGGTTTGGTGTCAGCGCTGATGGATACCGCGATGACCTGCGGGGCGCTGTATCTGGTGCTGATCGGGGCCAATCTGTTCAACTTCTTCCTGACCCTATCAGGACTGCCGTTTTCGCTGACGGGATTGTTCACGGGCATTCTGGATCAGCCGCTGATGGTCATTCTGCTGATGCTGGCGATCTATTTGGCCCTTGGCACGCTGATGGACAGTCTGGCGATGCTGCTGCTGACGGTGCCGCTTTTTGTGCCTGTGGCGCAGGCGGCGGGGATTGATCTGGTCTGGTTCGGGATCTTCGCCGTCATGGTGGTCGAGATGGGCCTGATCACACCGCCCGTCGGGATGAACCTGTTCGTCCTCAAGACCGTCCAGCCCGGCATCAAACTGACCGAATTGTGGAAAGGCGCGACCCCCTTTGTCATCGCCGATCTGATCCGCGTCCTGATCATCATCGCCATCCCCGCGATTGTAATCTGGCTACCGCACCACGCCATTTGAACAAGCATACATTCATGGGAGGAAACTATGCTTAAACTTCTGACTTCTACGGGCGCACTTGCGCTGGCGCTTGCTGCCACCACCCTTGAGGCCCGCGAAATGCGCGTGTCGTCTTTTGAGCCGGCGCAAGGGTTCTATTCGTCGAAAATCCTTCAGCCCTGGATCGATCAGGTGAATGAAAAGCTGTCGGATGATGCCAAGTTCAAGCTCTACCCCGGCTCGATCCTGGGCGCTCCGCCCGCGCAGGCCGATCTGGTGAAAGCTGGCGTGGCGGATGTGGCACTGGTGGTGCCGACCTACACACCTGGCGTTTTCCCGATCACGGGCGTGGTCGAAATCCCCGGCCTTGTCGCGAACGGCAAAGAGGGCGCGAACATCCTGAACACGCTGGCCGAGGATGGCGCTTTGGACGCGGAATACAGCGATTACAAGGTGATCGCGGTCTTCAGCACGCCTGCCTACCGTTTTTTGATGGCCGATGCGGCCGCCATGATGCCCGAAGATCTGAAGGGGAAAAAGCTGCGCTCGCCCTCAAAGTTCGGCTCGGACCTGTTCGATATGGTCGGGGCCTCGGGCGTGGGTGTTCCTGCGCCGCAGGTCTATGAGAACCTAGAGCGCGGTGTTGTGGACGGCGCGGTTTGGGTGATGGACGCCTATCGCACCTTCCGCCTGAACGAGGTTGCTCCTTACGTGACCACGGCTGGCTTTATGGCGCAGCCCATGTCGATCCTGATGAACAAGAACACCTACGATAGCCTGTCGGATGCGGACAAAGCGGTGATCGACGGTATGTCGGGCCGCGCGACTGCGGAATGGATCGCCGGTGTTGTCGATGCCACCGACGCCGAGGTCGAAGCAGCCTTCCGCGCCGATGGGGCCGTGACCTTTGTCGATCCCGACAGCGCAGCGATGGCCGCATGGCCGAGGCCTTTGCCGGTGCGGCTGAAACATGGGTGGGCCAACAAAGCGATACCGAAGCTGCGGCCTCTGCTCTGGCGCGGGCGCGCGGGGTTGTCGGCCACTAAGCCAGCCGCGCCCCGCTTGTCCGCCCACCGGACCGGCGGGGATTGCGCCTCAGGCAAATCTGCCACGCGGTTTAGTCTGAGGCATTCCTTAACAACTGATGGAGACGACCATGGCAATTAATGCTCTGGGCTATCTCGGTGTGCGCTCTGACAAGCTGGACGACTGGGGCGATTTCGCGGGTAAGCTTCTGGGAATGCAGAAAATCGACCGCGGCGGCAAAGCGGTCGCCTTCCGCATGGACGACAAAGTGCAGCGCCTTTTGGTGTCCGATGAGCCGGGCGAAACGCTGGCCTTCTTAGGCTTTGAGGTTGCACACAAGGACGATCTGCAGATGTACGCCGCGCGGCTGGATGCGGCGGGTGTCCCAGTCCAACTTGGCACCAAAGAGCTGGCCGACCGCCGCTTTGTCGGGGATCTGATCTGGTTCGAAGATCCGGGCGGCAATCGGGTAGAGCTGTTCCACGCACCGATGATCGCCAGTGATCCTTTCGTGCCGGGCCGTCCCATCGACGGTTTTAAAACCGGCCCTTTGGGCATGGGTCACGCGGTACTGCATGTCAAAGACATCAACGTGATGATGCCGTTTTATCGGGATCTCTTGGATTTCCATGTCTCGGACTACGGGCTTCAACCCTATGGGCTGTACTTCTTTCACCTGAACGAACGGCACCATTCCTTTGCCATGGTTGGCTCCGGTCAACTGGGCTTTCACCACTTTATGGTTGAGTTCCAGAACCTAGATGACGTGGGTCAAGGCTTTGATCTGGCGCAGCAGGATGAGGGCCGCGTGGCCTATACTCTGGGCCGTCATACCAACGATTACATGACCTCTTACTACGCCAATTCGCCCTCTGGGTTTTTTGTCGAGAACGGCTGGGGCGGGCGTCTGATCGATCCCGCCACATGGGAGCCTCATGAGACCCACGATGGCCCCAGCTTTTGGGGGCACGAGCGTCTTTACCTGACCGAAGAAGGCGGGCGCAAACGCCTGCGGGACATGCGGCTGGATGCGGCTGCGCGGGGACGGCGCTCGCCTCCGATGGCCGAGTGCCCGTGGCTTTATTCTGAACTTGCGAAACAGGGAAATTGTCGATGGACCACTACGTCGTTGCCATTGTGGGCTACGGTCCGGATTGGGCCACGCTGGCCCATCTGCTGGGACAATGCGGCCTGAAAACATTGGTGCTAGAGCGTGAAGGCGCGCACTACCATTTGCCCCGCGCCGTCCATTTCGACGCCGAAGTCATGCGCGTTTTCCAATGGATCGGGATCGCGGACCAGATGGAGCCGAAGACCGCCATCCACCCCGGTATGCGGTTCGTGGACGGGCAGGGCAATCTGCTGCTGGACTGGCCGCGCCCGCAAGGCGAAGGCCCTCAGGGGTGGCGGGCGAACTTCCGCTTTCATCAGCCGGATCTGGAAGAGGTGTTGCGCGCCCATATGAGCCAGCGGCCCGAAGTCACCGTCCGCACCCGCTGCGAGGTCTTCCATATCGAGGATCAGGGCGATCAGGTAGCCCTGCGCTTTGAAGACATGTCTTGCGGCAAGGTCGAGCATGTGACGGCGAAATATGTGGTCGGATGCGACGGGGCGCGGTCTTTGGTCCGCCGTTATATCGAGAGCGATATGGACGACTATGGCTTCCACGAACGCTGGCTGGTGGTCGATGTGATCCTGAATGAGGACAAGCCCGCGTTGGGCGATCACTCGATCCAGTATTGCGTGCCAGAACGCCCCGCGACCTATGTGCGTACTCCCGGGCTGCGCCGCCGTTGGGAGATTACCGTTCTGCCCGATGAGGACAGCTTTGACATCGCCAAGCCCGAGCGTGTTTGGGAATTGCTGTCTGACTGGCTGACACCCGACGAGGCCGAGCTGGAGCGGACGGCCGTCTATACCTTCCATTCGCTGGTGGCCAAAGACTGGCGCAAGGGCCGTCTGATCCTTGCTGGCGATGCGTGTCACCAGACGCCGCCCTTCATGGGGCAGGGCATGTGCGCGGGTACGAGGGATGTGGCAAACCTTTACTGGAAGCTGGCGCTGGCCTGCAAAGGGCTGGCCGCAGACCCCGACCAACTGCTGGACACCTATGAGACCGAGCGCAAACCCAACGCCGCCGAATACATCAAGACCGCAGTGCGTCTTGGCGGGCTGATCAACACCGCAGGCACCGAAGAAGCCCTGCGCGCGGCGCTGCCCGCGG
Organism: Pseudomonadota bacterium; assembly: GCA_036139795.1. Lineage (GTDB taxonomy): Bacteria > Pseudomonadota > Alphaproteobacteria > Rhodobacterales > Rhodobacteraceae > Donghicola. The sequence continues at coordinate 16,499 of JAYZYX010000071.1, forward strand.
GCGACGGCTCGGCGCGGATGGAAAGCATCGCGCCTCCGATCGGGCCGGGTCTTGGTGCACCTGGCGACACAGCGGGGCGCCTGTTCGGCCAGCCGCGCATGTTGGACGGTCAGCGGATGGACGATGTGTATCCGCACCAATTCGTTGTCGTCGCCGATGCCGCTTTGGCCGAGGGCCTTAGCCTGCCGGATCACGTGGCGCTGGTCACCACCGCGCAATCGAATGCGGCCGAGCATCTTGCCCGCCTTGGTGCCAAAGCCACCGTTTTACGTCCTGACCGGCATACCCTTGGCGGTGCCGACAACCTTGCAGAGTTGCAGGCGCTCTTGATGCGTGTGCTGCCCAATCCCATTACAACAAAACAAACAGAAGTGGCTTAACCTCATGAAACTATGTTCTTTTACCAAAGACGGCGTCGCGTCTTACGGCCTTGTGAATGATGCAGGGATTGTTGATCTGGGCAAGCGGTTCGACGCGCCGACCTTGCGGGATTTCCTTGCCTCTGGGCAGATGGAGGCGGCGGCCAAGCTGGTCTCGGCCGATGCGGATTATGCCTTTGACGACGTGACCCATGATCCGGTCATTCCCAACCCCGACAAGATCATTTGCGTGGGCCTGAACTATCACGCCCACATCGCAGAAACGGGCCGTGAAGAGACGCCGAACCCTGTTCTTTTTGCGCGATTTGCAGGCTCGCAAATCGGTCACAACCAGCTGCTGATCAAACCGCTCGAGTCCGACAAGTTCGACTACGAAGGCGAAGTCGCGGTGATCATCGGCAAGGAAGGCCGCCGCATCTCAGAGGCGGATGCGATGGACTATGTGGCGGGCTATGCCTGCTACAACGATGGCTCGGTCCGTGACTGGCAAAAGCACACCCACCAGTTCATGCCGGGCAAGACCTTTGCGGGCACGGGCGGTTTCGGCCCTTGGATGACCACCGCAGACGAGATTGAGGATCACACCAAGATGCGTCTGCAAACCCGCCTGAACGGTGAAGTCATGCAAGACACCACGCTGGACATGCTTGTGTGCTCGATCCCGCGCCTGATTGCCTATTGCAGCACCATTCTGCCTCTGCTGCCCGGTGATGTGCTGGTCTCTGGCACCCCCGGCGGCGTCGGAGCCCGCCGAGAGCCGCCGCTATTCATGAAAGATGGCGATGTGTGCGAAATCGAAGTGTCCGGTGTTGGCGTCCTGCGCAACCCTGTTGTCGCCGAAGCCTGAGGCTAGCGTGTTCGGCGCGTGTGTGAGACTGTTTTTCCATGACCGATGCACGCGCCAAGCAGACCAAATCCGCAAACTCCGTGCGATCTCTCGCGCGGGGTCTTGCGGTGCTAAGCTACGTGAACAAATCCGGTGAAAGCCGCCCCGCAGAGATCGCCAAAGCCTTGGGCCTGCCGCGTCCCACGGTCTACAGGTTGCTCGAGACGCTTGAGGAAATGGGTTACGTCGCCTTTTCAGCCACGTCGAACTATGTGCGTGTAACACGTCTGGCGGCGTCGCTTGGGGATGGCTACGCGCTGACCTCGGAGATTTCACAGGCGGCGGGGCCGATCTTTGCGGATTATTCCCAGCAACTGGTGTGGCCCTTGGACCTGACGGTCTACAACAACGCCGCGATGGTCATTCAGGAAACCACCCACGGCCGTTCGCCGCTTTCGATTGATCGGGGGATGACGGGGTATCGCCTGCCGATGCTGCGGACCTCTGCGGGCAGGGCCTACCTGTGCTTCTGTCCAGAATCTGAGCGCAGTTTGATTTTGGACCATCTGATCCGATTGGATGACGCGGACGACAGGGCGTTTTTGCAGCAACGCTGGCTTGATGGCTTGTTCGAGCGGACAAGGGCCACCGGCGTTGCCATCCGCGATAGTGGTGAGTTCAACCCCCAGACATCTTCGATCGCTGTTCCTATCTTGTCATCGGGAAATGTGCTGGGATGCGTGTCGCTGATCTGGATCCGCACAGCCATGAACACGAGCAAAGCCGTCGCGGAATTTGCAGAGCCCTTGAAAGAGATTGCCAAACGTATCGCAGGCACCTTGCCCGATTAATTAATGGGTTTGGCGGCCAGTTCCGCGCGGATGTTGTCGTCAATCGGGACGCCATAGGTCATCAAAATGGTGCCAAGAACCGAATAAAACCCGACCGTAGCAATCAGATCAAAAACGCCAGCCTTCCCGATGGTCTGGCGCAGCTCTGCCTCTAAATCTGAGGGAAGTTTGTGATGGTCAAAGATCGCGTCAACGGCGCAGGTTAGCAGGGCATCCTCGCCCTCGGGCGTATCGCGGATGGCGCGGATACGCGCGTCGGAAAAGCCCAAGGCGCGGGCCCGCGACACATGATGCGCCCATTCATATTCCGAGCCCAAGCGCACGCCGGTGCGCAAGATCACCACCTCTGACCGCTCCAGACCTAGGCTGGTGTCCTTCACGATGTGCTGGCGCAAACTGGCCCACGCCCGTGTCAGCGCCGGATGATTGGCCATCGTGCGATAGACGTTCAGCGCACCGGCAAAGCCTTGCTTTAGGTCGGCGATTTCTTCTGGCCAAAGGTCGTCTGTCAGCGGGCCGATTTGGGGTAGGGGGTCTTGCAAGGTCTCTCTCCACTTTGCAGTGAAGATGGCTCAACCTTTCAGGAAATCGCAAGGCATTTGCGCCGGTGTGTCCAACTGCCGAACAGCGGGGTGTTTGGTTACCCTTTTCATCATAGCGCTGTCTGCGTAGCTGGATATGGACTAAAGTCCGGTTACCCTCGGCGCGGGCATCGCTTGTAGATTCGGGCTATGGTTCGATGGCTGACAGCTCTGTGTATGGTGCTTGTCGCGGGTGGCGTGCTTTCTGCCCTGCGGCCTGATCCGTGGCAGGCTGCCAGCGCCAAGGCCGCTGCGGATGCGGATCGGATACACCAGAATATCGGGGTCACGGATCAAATCAGCTGGCAACTCTCGCAAGATCCGGCGTTGCTGCATGTGGTGGTCTGGGGCGATGGGGGCCAGCGTCTGTATCCCTTGCCAGCGGGCATGACCCCGTTCCCCTATGATCTGTCAGAGGACAGCGTGAACCGCTTGGCCCGCATCCGCGCGGCAAACCCCGCGCCCCATTGGGACCAGTTTGATGCGACGACGGACAAGCTGCTGTATTGCCGGTCCCAGCCGGATATCTGCTTGATCTATGACCGGCAACAGATGGTGCAGGGACTGGGATTGCCCTCGGGGGCGCTGCTGTCGCAAAGCCGCCAGACCTTGCTAGGCCTGATCCTGCTGGCAAGCGGCGCGGTCTGCGGGCTGTCTGCCCTGATCATTCGCCGCCGTAGGTCCCGCCGCCAAGAGGTGGCGCAGGCCGCCACCTTCCAGTTGCTGCCAGAGCGTCATCTGGCCCTGCGCGGCAGCCTTGAGGTGCCTCTGACCCCCCGTGATCTAAAGCTGCTGACCCTGCTGTCGGACCGCAGCGGCGATGTGGTCACCAAAGACGAGCTCTATGACGGCGCTTGGGGACGGGACTACATGCCGAACTCGCGTGCGCTGGATCAGCATATGATCACCCTGCGCCGCAAGTTGGACCCCGACAAATCCCTGCCGGTCCTGATCGAGACCGTCCGCGGTGTGGGCTATCGCCTGCTGCCGTAAGGGCGGATTTTGCACTGTTCTTGCGAAGAATTTGCACAAACCTCGCACAAGGCGGGCGCGGCTTTGCTGTTCTTTCCCTGCTGCCGACGGGCAGCACACCCAACATCATCGGAAAGACCGGGAGGAACCACATGACCAAATTGACCCGCCGCGAGGGACTGGCCGCATTGGGGGCCGTTGTCGCCTCAGTTGCCACTGGGGCGGATGCCACGACCGCCGCCACGCAGGCAGCAGCGGCCTTTGACCAGAGCAACATCAAATGGAACAGCCTGCCGGGGCTGGATCACCTGTGGTATCACGTTCTGAATGTGGATCACGATCTGCAAGTGGTGGACGTGCTGTTCAAGTTCTCGGCCAACCAGAAGATTGCCCTGCATCGCCATCACGCGGACTACAGCACCTTTATCCTGCAAGGAGAGCTGCGCATCTATGACGCCGAAGGGGCGCTGACTGAAATTCGCCCCACCGCCAGCTATGTGAAAAAGCCGGGCGGCGGCGCGCCTCATACCGAAGGCGGTGGCGATGTGGATTGCATCGGCTGGTTCAGCAACAAAGTGACCAACGGCATCATCTACGAAATTCTGGGCCCTAATGGCGAGACTCTGGCCACCTTTGGACTGCCCGAGTTCGAAGCTCTGATGAACGCCCAAGAAGACCCCGTGCAGCCCCTTATTCCGGGCTAAACCTAGCGGCGTCGCCCCACCCCCACGAGCGGGCCGACGCCTTTGCATTTTGCCCCCGAATGCCACAGGCGCACGGGGAAGGGGATCAGATCAACGCCGCCGCATCTGACAGGCCAAGCACATCGATCAAGGTCACACTTGCGGTCGTCGACAGCTGCACCAGCGTGCTGTCCGCGCCGCCCGTGCCGTCTGTATCAATCTCGGTCAAACCGGTGATGGTTAGGTCATCGGTCAATTCAAGCAGGTCCACGCCAACCTCAAAGTCCAGAATGACGTCTGCGCCCGCATAGTCCGCAAAGACAAAGCGATCCGCGCCAAGCCCGCCGGTCAGTTCATCAAAGCCAAGGCCGCCCTCGATCCGGTCATCGCCGTCGCCGCCAGAGATCGTATCGCGGCCCTCTGCGCCGAAGATCGTGTCATTGCCCGCATAGCCTTGCAGCTTGTCGTTCTGCTCTGTCCCCGCCAGCCGATCATCGCCCAATGTGCCAATCACAAGCGAGCCTTTGCCAGCGTCACCGTCGGGCGCGTGGCGTCCGTTCAAGCTGGAGATGTGATCGCCGGTAAAGTCGCCCGCGCTGACGCCTTCGAAGGTGACGAGTGTCAGGAAATTGTCTCCGTCGCCGTGCATATCAATGCTCAGCACGGCAGTGCCGTTCGGATCGTCCACCAGCTGTAGATAGCCCGCAGCAAAGGGGTTGGTGGTTTTGTCCCAGCCGACCAGCTTGGAATCCGCAAAGTCGTGCAGATGTAGAAAGTCTTCGGAGGGGTCGAAATCGGTGACGATGGTGTGATTGTAGGCAGAAATCTTGCCCGAGCTTGGCAGAACCAGAATGTCCGCCTTGTTTCCCAATGTACGACAGAGGTCACCGGATCATCTTCGGTGCCACCCGTCAGCGAGAGGTAAACCATGTCATATCCGGCACCTGCATCCACGATATCGCTAGAGTGGCTGCCGATGTTTAGAATACGGTCGTTGCCTTCGCTGCCGTTCAGGGTTTCGGACAGGATTGCCGCATTCTTATCAGTTGAGGCGACGATGTAGTCCTTTCCTGCAACGCCATCCAGAATACCGATGCCTTCGTCCTGCCCCAGGGTGTCGTTGCCGCCACGGCCCCAAAGCTCGTCACTACCGTTGTTTCCGAACAAGACATCATCGCCTGTACCGCCGCTGAGATAGTCCGCGGATCTCCCGCCGCTCAGGACACCCGCGCCGCCATTGCCAATAAGTACACCCCCATTGCCCAAGGCGTGGATCTCTTCTCCGAAGCTCGTCCCGGGGGTTCCTGAGTATGCTGACGCTGCCAAGATCGGTGCGCTGTCAGTCAAGGTTAGGGTGAATGCCGCGGTGCTGGTTTGCCCGTCTTCTTCGGTGGCTGTGACCTCAAGCCCATAGCGCCATCCGTCACCTGCCTGCGGGGGAATTTCCGCAAAGCTCAAGGTGCGGGTCTCGGGATCAAAGACCAGAAAGTCTGGCAGCGGCACGCCACCTTGCAAGGTAACGTCATAGGTTATTGCCCCGCCTGCGTCATGATCGACGAACAGGCGCTCTGGCAGGGTATAGCTGTAATCACCGGTGATATCGGCAACCTGCGCAGACAGTTCGCGCTGTTGTTCCGGCGGCTGCTCGGCCCCCGTGACGTTAAGGCGGAGTGCGGCGATGGCTGTGCTGCCGTCCTCATAGGTCACCGTATAGCGGAAGGTGTCGGTCAGCGCGTCGCCCTCCTCTAGCGCGTCAATCGCGGCGGATCGGGTGGGATCATAGGTGATCGAGCCGTCCGCATTCCGCGTCAGGACCGCCCCGTAATCACTGGTTGTGACAACGCTGGTGATCGATGCAGTGGTTCCGTCAGGATCGCTGTCACTGCCCAAAAGCTGCGCAAGGGTGAAGGTATAGGGGGCTTCAGCAGTTTCTAGTTGATTTAATCTTTTCGCATCATTAATGATCATCTTGATGAAGAAACTTGTCAGCATCAGCGTCGCCGCCAAGGCCTTGGGTGTCACGCCCCTCACTCTCCGGCGATGGGATGAGAGCGGGCGCCTTAAACCTGACTCTGTGACGGCAGGCGGA
>JAYZYX010000072.1:0-5731 GCA_036139795.1 Pseudomonadota bacterium
CGCGACATGAAGTTCTCGACGAAGATCCAGGGCGAGTGTGACTGCGCCAGCGGGATATAGCCTGCGTCGATCAGGGCAGGGGCGGTGACGGTTTCGAACTCTTCCCAGGTCTTGGGCGCCTCGACACCGGCTTTCGCCATTGCGTCGGTGTTGAAATACATAATGGGCGAGGAAGAGTTGAAGGGCATGCCGATCATCTTGCCGTCTGCGTCCGCGTAGAAGTAACGCACGCCCGAGATGTAGTCGTTGATGTCGAAGGCAACATCGTTCTCGGTCAGCAGATCCTGAACGGGAATGGTTGCGCCTTTTGCGCCGATCACGGTGGCGGCGCCAGCGTCGTAGACCTGCATGATGTTGGGCTGCTCGCCCGCGCGGAAGGCGGCGATGCCAGCGGTCAGGGTCTCTTCGTAGGTGCCTTTGAAGACGGGGGTGATTTTGTAGTCCGACTGGCTAGCGTTAAAGTCGGTTGCAATCTGGTTGACGGTCTCGCCAAGGGCGCCGCCCATTGCGTGCCACCAAGTGATCTCGGTCTCGGCGAAAGCGGTGTTGGCGGCCAGCACAAGGGCTGCGGTCGATACAAAAGAGAGGCGGGTCATCATAAGCTCCACTCATTGGTGCCCATCGGGCGGTCATAGCCTGAGCCACTGGATTGCGGCGCCAGACGGCGACTGCGGGCAAGTCATTGTCCCGCAAGAGTTCCCGTCGGCGCAGGACATGTCCTGAGTGCGCAACGTCGAACGTCCGATTGCGTAAGTGGGGGATGTAACGGTCTGGTGTCGTGTCCGTGTCAGTTTGATTAAATTGACTGGCTGGTCAAAAAGTCTCTGTAAGACACGTCAGACTTGCCCGCACTAGATCGCTGTGCGGGCTTTCGGGTGGTTGACTAGTCTTATCAGGTGCAGTGCGCGAATTGTCTGTTGTAGAGCCAATTGTAAACGCAGCTGGCATCTATCTGGCGATACCGGGTCGTGCGTCCTGCTGATCGCACGCCTGTTTATTGAGAAAGGCTTCGATCGCGCTGGACGCGGCGGGCCTCTTCCGGCCAGCTTTGATAGATGAACCCCAGAATATCCAGAATGTCGTCTTCGGTCAGGGCGTGGCCGAATGCGGGCATCTTGCTGTTGTACTTCGAGATGCCTGCGGCCTCCATCGTGGCTGCGCCGCCATCGCGGATATACTCTAGCAAAAAGCCGGTGGCATGGTGCCATGTGTGACCGGTTTCATCATGGGGCGGGGCGGGCATGCTGCCATCGTCAAACGGATATTCCCAGTTGTCCTGACCTTCCAGATTTGCGCCGTGGCAACTGGCGCAGTGCTCGGCGTATTGTGCCGCTCCGTTATCTGTATTTCGGGTTTCCAGAACATAGTCGGCGCTGGCGGTCGTGGCCGAAAGGGTGAAGAGCAGTGCAAGAATAGGATTCATTCGAAGAAAGTACCGTGAAGGGAGTGCGAAATATTGGGTTGAGGCTTTTGGTAACTGGTGAAAGGGCTATGAAAAAAGCAATCGGCATAAGAGCGCCCGATCCTTACATGTGATTTTTTGTCTTTCGGTGATTCATTTTTATAGTGGTCGTACGTTTCAGGTGCCCGTTCGGATCAGTGTTTCCCACAAGCATTACATTTTTCTCAACAGGGCTGGGGGCGTGGGCGGACATGGGGTCAGCACAATCGTTTGTAGGGTGCCTATGACCATTCGGGATCGTTTACCTTTTGGCCGCGAGGCGGTCTGCTGGCGTGTAAGTCAGTCAGGAGAACGGAGTCATGACACTGGGCCGGTATCTGGGGTTAGCCGTCTTGGCAGGGCTCGTTGCCCTAGCCCTATATGTCTACCGGTTTGAGGTGGGCGATCTGCTGGCGTTCCATCGGCGGGATATCACTGCGACGGTCTATCTGGACAATCGATGCGAGTTGCGGGAGGCCACATTGATCGTGCGGGATATGGCGACTGGTGCCTATGCCGGTTTCTCTCGTGGCGTTGCGACACTGGACACGAAAGAGCGCAACCGGCTGCGGCTGGAACTGGCGCCTCGGTATCAGGATGTCGAGTTCCTTTCCGTTGCTTACCCAGCGCGCCGGAGCATGACCTTGATCGCGGACTGTTCCCCCAATCCTTTGATTGATCTGTTCTGATCCTGCTCGATGCCGATATTTGATTTGAAATTGTCTTTTGCCCCCTAACTTGAGGTTGGAAAGGGGTTTTCATGATGGATTTCGAATTCCAGCCTGCTTGGGAGTGCGTTACGGATAGCGTCATGGGAGGCGTTTCCGCAGGCAAAGTCTTGTCCGTCGAAGATGGTGGGCAGGGGGTCGCGCGCCTGAAAGGGCGGGTCTCGCTGGCGAATAACGGGGGCTTTGTGCAAATGGCCACGGATGTTGCCGAAGGCGCGGCCTTCGATGCTTCGGCCTATGCTGGTGTGGCGATCGAAGTGCTGGGAAATCGCGAGAATTATGAGGTTCGATTGCGGACCCTCGATCTGGTGCGGCCGTGGCAGTCCTATCGCGCGGTGTTCTGGGCGGCACCGGTTTGGACCATGATCAAGCTGCCTTTCAGTGACTTTACACCGAACAAGACGGAGGTGCCGTTTGAACCGGCGCGGTTGCGGCGTTTGGGCGTGGTGGCCTACGGGCGTGCCTTCGAGGCTGATGTCTCGGTTCGGTGCATCGGGTTTTACCGGTAGGCTTTTGGCCATTGCCTGCAAGGGGGGCTTTGCCCCCCGACGCGCTACGCGCGCCGTCCCCCAAGGTATTTTTGCCAAGATGAAATCAGGCGTTGGTTTTTATAGACTGATCAGTCTAAAAATTCATCTATGGAGAACAGGGCTGATTCCAGAGTGCGCCGCGGCCGGCCGCGTAAAGCGCCTGAGGCGTAGGACACACGGCAAGCCTTGTTGCGGGTCGGCCTTCGGCATTTGACAGAGAAGGGATATTCTTCGGTCGGGCTGGAGGATGTGCTTGGGGCGGCGGGGGCGACGAAGGGGAGTTTCTATTACCACTTCGGGTCCAAGGAGGTCTTCGGGGCGGCGCTTATTGCGGCTTATGACGACTATTTTCGTGCAAAGTTGGCGGTGCATTTCCGGCGGTCTGATGTGGCACCTCTGGATCGGTTGCGGGCTTTTGTGGCCGATGCCGAAGAGGGGATGGCCCGTCATGGGTTTGCGCGAGGGTGCCTGATCGGCAATTTGGGTCAGGAGATGGGAGCCTTGCCTGAAGCCTTTCGCGATAAGTTGCGCGGGGTGCTGGAGGGATGGCAGGCGCTTTTGGCGGACTTGCTGGAAGAGGCGGCCAAATGCGGACAGTTGCGCGTTGGCGTGGTGCCTGCGCAGGCGGCGGCGTTTTTCTGGACTGGTTGGGAGGGCGCGGTTTTGCGTGCCAAGCTGGATCGGAGCGCAGCGCCGTTGAGGCTGTTTGCGGACGGATTTTTTGCTTTGATCGAAGGGGAGGAAATATGACCAAGGCGATCGTGATTGATAAAGGGGGTGCGGGGCAGGAGGTCTTTGTTCAGGAGGTGAGTTTGCCTGCGCTGGAAGAGGGCGAGGTGCTGGTGGATGTGGCCTTCTCAACCTTGAACTATAAGGATGCGCTGGCCTTGACGGGAGCCTCGCCCGTGGTGCGCAGTTTTCCCATGGTGCCCGGCATCGACTTTTCCGGCATTGTCGCGGAAAGCCGTGATCCCGCCTATGCGGTCGGGGATCGGGTGGTCCTGAACGGCTGGAGCGTTGGCGAAAAATACTGGGGCGGTTTGGCACGGCAGGCTAAGGTCAAAGGCGACTGGCTGGTGCCACTGCCTGATGCTCTGTCTTTGCGGCAAGCGATGGTGATTGGTACTGCCGGTTACACCGCGATGTTGTGTGTGATGGCTTTGGCCGATGACGGGATCGTACCTGAGAGCGGAGAGATTGTTGTGACCGGCGCCTCTGGTGGTGTGGGTAGTGTTGCGGTCTCACTGCTAGCGGGGCGCGGCTATCAGGTGGCTGCAGTTACCGGGCGCAGCAATGAGGCCGGGTATCTGACACAGCTTGGTGCCTCATCAATCGTTGAGCGTTCTGAGCTGGAAGGCAAAGCGCGGCCCTTGAGCAAGGAGCGTTGGGCAGGGGCTGTTGACGTTGTCGGTGGAGAGGTTCTGGCCAATGTCTTGTCGATGATCAACTACGGTGGGTCGGTTGCGGCCTGCGGCTTGGCGGGTTCGATGGGGCTGCCGACCAGTGTGGCGCCGTTCATTCTACGCGGGGTCAGCTTGCGCGGGGTTGATAGCGTCATGTGCCCGCAGGCCCGTCGCCGTGAAGCGTGGCGTTTGCTGGCTGAGGAGGTCAAGCCCGAGGTATTCGAGGCAATCGCCCGTGAGGTTGCGTTCGAAGATGTGATCGCTGCGGCACCCGATTTTCTGGAAGGGAAAGTGCGCGGGCGTATCGTGGTGCCGGTCGCGACGGAACTTGATCAGTAAGGTAAGCGGGGCCGCCTGCATCGGGCGGCCCTTTCCGACTATTCGGCCGCGCCTTTAAGCTCGCCCGTAGTCAGGACGGGAGATGCGTCGATATCGTCGGCGTTCAGCATGGCTGCGACCCGTTCTAAAGATGCCAGCAGTTGGGCCTGTTCCCAATCCTGAAGTTTCATAAAAGCTTTGACGTAGCGCTGTTGCAGGGCGTCCGGGGCCTGTGCCACCGCGTCCGTGCCTGTCTGGGTTAGTGTGACATTGGTCTGGCGGCGGTCGGTTTCCGAGCGCACCCGAACTGCCAACCCGCGCGAGACGATCTTGTCCACCAGTGCCGTGACCGTGGCTTGGGAAACACCCATCTGGGTTGCCAGCTCTTTCGGGGTGACGCTGCCGTCTTTCGCTTTGGCGATCTGCAAAACGCGGAGTTGTGCCGGAGTCAGTCCTGCCGACTGGGCGAGGTCACGAGAATAAAGCTCAGTCGCGCGCAGGATTCGGCGAAGAGCAATCAGGCTGTCGTCAAGGCGATGAAGTTCAAGCTGGGTCATGGTTCAGCCAGTATCGCACAGTTCAGGCAATCCTTCAATTCGTGAAGTAATATTGTGTCGAGGTGGCCACATTCTTCGTGTTGCGAACCGAAAAATTTGAAAGAACTTCGCGCTACCTTAGGAATTTGTTCATGAAAATTAGGTTCCTTTAGGGTTTGTAAAGAAAAATACTTCGAAGGTTGAAACTTTTCGGGTCTTTGATTAGTTTGACCATCGAAGCAACTACCTGAGAGTGATCGATGCCGAAAGATATGATGCCGCAAAAGCAAACCACCGCGAAGGTGACCCTTCGCAAGCCGGTGCCCACTGATGGGGCCGCAATCTGGGAGCTGGTGCGCGCATGTCGGCCGCTGGACGAGAACTCGATGTATGCCAATCTGATCCAGGCGGATCATTTCCGTGACACTTGCGTTCTGGCAGAGTTGGACGGCGAAGTTGTCGGCTGGATTTCGGGGCATTTGATCCCGAAGCAGGACGCCTTCTTTGTCTGGCAGGTGGCGGTTGGCCCCAAGGCCCGTGGTATGGGTCTGGGCAAACGCATGTTGCTGGAGTTGCTGTCGCGTGATGATGTGTCGGGCGCGGCGGTTTTGAAGACGACCATCACCAAAGACAATGACGCATCCTGGGCGCTGTTTCGCAGCTTCGTGGCGAGGAGGCCTCGCGCGATGGCTGCCGCTTCACGCTGGCTCAGGACCGGTAGTGTGGGGAGGGCTTGCTGTCGGTTTTCGACCCCCAGTGCGCTGAGCCTTTCCTG
>JAYZYX010000073.1:0-11174 GCA_036139795.1 Pseudomonadota bacterium
CCTATGCAGCCGAGGCCGAGGCGTTGGAGGATGTGCTGCGCCTCAGCGCGGGCATGACCTACAAGAACGCCGCAGCCGATCTGCCCTTGGGTGGCGGTAAGGCGGTGATCATCGGCGATCCGGCCAAGGACAAGACCGAAGACCTGCTTCGGGCTATGGGCCGCGCGGTTCAGGCGCTTGAGGGCAAGTACTGGACTGCCGAAGACATGGGCATGAGCCCCGATGATATGGCGGTTCTGGCGCAAGAGACCGATTACGTCGCGGGTCTGGGGCAGGGCGCTTTCGCCAGCGGCGATCCGTCGCCTGTGACGGCCGCCGGTGTTCTGGGCTGCATGGAAGTGGCGGCGCGTCACGCCTTCGGTTCCAGCAACCTTCAGGGCAAAACGGTTGCCGTTCAGGGGCTTGGCCATGTGGGCATGTATCTGGCGGAAGGGCTGCACCGCGCCGGTGCCAAACTGGTGGTGGCCGACACCAACGCCCGCGCCGTGCAAGAGGCGATGGAGCGGTTCGAGGCCGTGGCCGTTGCACCCGCTGCGATCCACGGGGTCGATGCGGATATCTACGCGCCCTGCGCCATTGGCGGCACCGTGAACATGGACACCATCCCCGAAATCAAAGCCAAGCTGATCTGCGGTGCCGCAAACAACCAGTTGGCCAGCCGCCGCGAACGTATGCTGCTTGCGGCCCGCGATATCCTTTTTGCGCCTGATTACGTTGCCAACGGGGGCGGGATCATCAACGTCGCGGCTGAAATTCTCAAGATCGAAACCCGCGCGCCTTGGGTCGCGGCGCGGCTTGGCCGCCTTGAGGAAACCATGGATCAGATCCTGAACCGTGCCTTACGCAATCGGCAAACACCTGCCGACGTTGCCGATGCGCTTGTCGCAGAGCGTCTGACGATCAATGCTGCGTGATTGAAATGTTAACGGTTTTGCGGCATGCTTTTTGCAATTCTCAAAAATAGAGAAACAAGAGGCAGACCCACATGATCCGCAAAACCGTTCTCATGATTACCGCCGCCAGCGCTTTCACAGTTGGCACCGCAGGCGTGTCCCACGCCGGTGCCATTGAAAAAGCCTGCCGTAGTTCCGACCGTCCCGCCGCCACAGCCAGCCTGTGCCGCTGCATCGGTTCGGTCGCTGATCGTACCCTGACTGGCGCTGACCAGCGTCAGGCCGCCGCGTTCTTCAAGGACCCGGACAAGGCACAGGAAATCAAGATGTCCAACAGCCGCCGTCACAGTGAATTCTGGGACCGCTACAAAGCCTTCGGCGCGGCTGCGGAACAGTATTGTTCCTAAACGGGCAGGGTCTCTAGCAGGCCCTTGGCGCAGACCTCGACCATATCGAGGGTTTTGTCGAATTCCCGTGTATAATAAGGGTCCGGTACATCAGTGCCGGGCCTTTTGCCATATTCAGAGAACAGTTTCACCGGCGTTTGGTTCCCTGCAGGGCGCAGAGATTCGATGTCCGCGATGTTGTCCCGATCCATCCCGATAATCAGATCGAACCGGTCGAAATCTGCCGCCGTGAACAGCCGTGCGCGCAGGTCCGAAAGGTCATAGCCGCGGGCCTTGGCGGCCCGTTGCATGGGGCCGTAGGGGGGCTCTCCGATGTGCCAGCGGCCGGTGCCTGCGCTGTCCAGCGCCAAGGCGCGATTGCCCGCCAGCGCCCGCGTGACCCCCTCGGCCGAGGGCGAGCGGCAGATGTTGCCAAGACAGACAAAGAGGATGCTGGTCATGGGGCGGCTCCTTTGACAGGGTGGGTCTGTAGGGGGCTAGCAGAGGCAGGGGCTATGGAAAAGATCGTGATTCTCACTGGTGCGGGGATTTCTGCGGAAAGCGGGTTGGGGACCTTCCGCGACGAAGGCGGCCTTTGGGCGCAGCACCGGATCGAGGATGTGGCGACCCCCGAAGGCTTTGCCCGCAACCCCGAGCTTGTTTACAATTTCTATAACGCTCGCCGTGCGCAGGCGCGTGAGGCGATCCCCAATGCCGCCCACGGGGCATTGGCGCAGCTAGAGCGGGACTTTCAGGGCGAGGTTCTGATCATCACTCAGAACGTCGATGGCCTGCATGAGGCCGCAGGCAGCCGCAATGTCCTGCACATGCATGGCTTTTTGGAAGGGGCGCTGTGTGCGGCCTGCAATCATCGCTGGGAGGCACCCTTGGTGATGAAAGGAGCGGACCAATGCCCGCGCTGCCTGCAAACTGCCACGCGCCCCGATATCGTCTGGTTCGGCGAGATGCCCTATTACATGGAAGAGATCTGGGACCACCTGCGCAGCGCCGATGTATTCGCTGCGATCGGGACCAGCGGCAACGTCTATCCCGCAGCGGCCTTTGTACAGGATGCGGATCGTGCAGGGGCCCATACGGTCGAGTTGAACCTGGAGCCTTCGGCGGTCGTGTCGGACTTTGCCGAGGTGCGGGCGGGCAAGGCCAGCGAGACCGTGCCTGTGTGGGTCGAAGAGCTGCTGAATGGCCGCTGAGCGGGCATGAAAAAGGGCGGCCATGATGGCGCCGCCCTTCTTGTTGCGGGTGGGGGGCTTAGTTGGCCGCCTTGCCGTGCTGCATTTGGCCGTGATCCATATCACCGTGCTTCATGTCGTCATGCTTCATCTGGCCGCCCATCGGGGTGTCCAGCTTGACGGGGATGTCGATCTCGACCTCGCCCGCTTTTTCAAAGACCAGCGTGACGTGGATGGTCTGGCCGTCCTCGAACGGGGCGTTCAGGCCCATGAACATGACGTGATCCCCGCCGCGCTGTAGGGCATGGGTGCCGCCTGCGGGGATGGGAAAGCCGTCTTCGTCTTCGCGCATTTGCATCACGCCGTTGCCCGCGTCGATGTGGGTGTGCAGTTCAACAACCTTCGCCGCGTCCGAGCGGGCGCCGATCAGGGTGTCATCTTCGGTGCTGGTGTTGTGGATTTCCATAAAGGCCGCGCCGGATTTCGACGTCGCCATGGACGAGCGGGCATAGGCACCGTCGATTTCCATCTCGGCAGTGGCGGAAAGAGGCAGGGCGCAGACGGTGGCCATCGCTGCGGCGATCAGTTTGAAAGACATGGAAGTCTCCTGTCGTAAAAGTCTTTAGATTTTGGATGTCAAAGGGAGTGGCTTAGGCCATCGCCGGAGGGCCGCGGGCGCGGCTGGGGACATCGGGAAGACTTTCGGCATGGGTGCCGGTGACAGGGTAGGACAGGGCCTGTGTGGCGGTGCTGTGCGCCGCTTGGGGCTGCCACGGGGCGGCAGCGGCCAGTAGGTGCAACGCACATTCGGGGCAGTAGCGGGCCTTGGTCGGGTTGCCGTCTGCATCCACTTGAATGTCGACGGGGCCGTGTCCTGTACACAGGGTGATCTGCCCCACGGCAGGGGCCTGACCACGGATGAATCCCATGTGAATGGCGGTGAACGCCATCAACATTGCCAGCACAAGGCTTAGGATATGGACCCGTGTTTTCAACATTGAACAGGATTTAGGCATTGCCCGAGATCACAACAACCCCAAAAGCAAAGACCCCGCGGCCAAGGGGCACGCGGGGTCTGAGACCAGTGGTCGCAGGGGCGATTAGGCGTTAGCTGCCTGAGCCTTTGCGATCTCTTTTTTCACTTTCAGCGCGTTGTCCGACAGCTCGGTGTCCTTGGCTTTTGCCAGGAACGCGTCCAGACCACCGCGGTGGTCGACGCTACGCAGAGCAGCTGCCGAAATGCGCAGCTTCACGCCGCGGCCCAGAGTTTCGGACTGCAGGGTGACGTCGTTCAGGTTCGGCAAGTAACGACGGCGGGTTTTGTTGTTCGCGTGGCTGACATTGTTGCCAACCATGGGGCCTTTACCGGTCAGTTCGCAGCGGCGAGCCATTGTGTTATCCTCGTTTCGATCTCGATGTCAGTGGCATGGGCGCCACTGCGCCCTCGAATATCAAAGGGGCGCATTTTCTTGCGCCCCGGAAATCCGTGTCGAGGCCGTTTATGGCAGTTTCACGGGAAGGTCAAGCGATTCACCCGCTTTCCATTCCCAGAGTCTTCAAGATTTCTTGGGCCGCCGCGCTAGGGGTGGTTTGGCCGGTCGCAACCTGACCGCCAAGGGCCTGCATCCGGTCCTTTACTGGGCCAGGTGTGGTCAGTTGGGCCAGTAGGGTCTGGCGGACCTCTTCTTCGAACCAGTAGCGGGCCTGTTCGGCGCGGCGGCGGTCGAAATGGCCCTGTTCGCGGCGCCAATTGGTGAGGGTCTGCATTTCTTCCCAAGCGGTGCTGAGGCCGTTTTCCTCTAGGGCCGAGACGCTCATGGCTTTGGGAAAGCCCTCGGGGTCTTGGGGGCGCTTGCGCAGCAGGCGCAGGGCACCGGCGTAATCGGCCTGTGTGCGGGTGGCGACGGGTTTCAGATCGCCGTCAGCCTTGTTCACTAGGATTATGTCAGCAATCTCCATGATGCCGCGCTTGACGCCTTGCAGCTCGTCCCCGCCCGCAGGGGCCATCAGCAGGATGAAAAGGTCCGAGATTTCGGCAACCACGGTTTCTGACTGACCCACACCCACGGTCTCGATCAGGATGACGTCAAAACCGCTGGCCTCGCATAGTGCCACAGCCTCGCGGGTGCGGCGGGCCACGCCGCCAAGGTGCGATTGGCTGGGAGAAGGGCGGATAAAGGCGTTTTTGTCGCGACTTAGACGCTCCATCCGCGTTTTATCACCAAGGATCGAGCCACCCGAGCGGGCCGAGCTGGGGTCCACCGCCAGCACCGCGACCCGCAGGCCAAGGGCGGTCAGCATCATGCCAAAGCTCTCGATAAAGGTGGATTTGCCGACCCCCGGCGTGCCCGAAAGGCCGATGCGCAGGCCCTGACGGCCACAAGGGCGCAAGGTTTCAAGCAGTTCGGTGGCTTGGGCGCGATGGTCCGCGCGGCCGCTTTCCACAAGGGTGATCGCCCGCGCTAAGGCGCGTCTGTCGCCTGCCAGAATACGTTCGGCCATCTCGGTTATCGTCATCGCCTGTCCCTTCCTCCGTCTTGGCGGCGTTTGTGCCAAGGGGGCAGGGCGCTGTCCACCCGTGGACGGGCGCTAACACCTGCGTCATAAGCACTATATGACACGCTTGCCCATTCATGACGCCCTTGATGATCTGATCTCAGCCCTGCGCACGCGGGGACGCGCGGTGCTACAGGCCCCGCCCGGTGCCGGTAAGACCACCGTTGTCCCCTTGGCGATGCTTGAGGCCGGTCTGAACAAGGGCCGAATCGTCATGTTAGAGCCGCGCCGGCTGGCCGCCCGCGCCGCCGCCGAGCGGATGGCTGAAACCTTAGGCGAATCGGTGGGCCAGACCGTGGGTTACCGCGTGCGGGGCGAATCGAAGGTCGGCAAGGACACGCGGATTGAGGTGGTGACCGAAGGCATCCTGACCCGCCGCCTGCAAAATGATCCCGAACTGGCAGGCGTTGGCGCGGTGATCTTCGACGAATTCCACGAACGCTCTCTGAACGCCGATCTGGGGCTGGCTTTGTGCTTGGAGGTGGCAGGCGCCCTGCGGGACGATCTGATCCTTGTGGCGATGTCCGCAACCCTGGATGCCGAGCCTGTGGCCGCCCTGATGGATGCGCCCATGGTGACCTCGGAAGGGCGCAGCTATCCGGTAGAAACCCGCTGGCTGGAGCGCCCCCTTGGCCCCAAGGCCCGCATTCCCGAGGCCACCGCCGATCTGGTCGCGCAAGCTGTCGCTGAGACCGAGGGCGGCGTTCTGGTCTTCCTGCCCGGCGAAGGGGAAATCCGCCGCGTCGAAGGGCTGCTGTCTGGGCGCTTGCCTAAGGATTGCCAGATCAGGCCCCTTTTCGGCGCGATGGAGTTCGCCGCACAGCGCGCTGCCATCCAGCCCGCTACATCGGGGCGAAAAGTGGTGCTGGCAACCTCGATCGCCGAGACCTCGCTAACCATTCAGGATATCCGCGTGGTGGTGGACGCAGGCCGCGCCCGCCGATCACGGTTTGATCCGTCCTCTGGCATGAGCCAGCTGGTCACCGAACGGGTGACCCGCGCCGAGGCCACCCAGCGGGCCGGCCGCGCAGGCCGCGTGGCCGAAGGGATTTGCTACCGCCTCTGGACCAAGGGCGAAGAGGGGGGCATGCAGCCCTTCCCCCCCGCCGAGATCGAAAGCGCCGATCTGTCCGGTCTGGCGCTGGAACTGGCCCAATGGGGTGCCGACCCTGCCGATCTGCCGCTGCTTAGCCAGCCGAACGCAGGCTCTTACGCTGAGGCGGTGCAACTGCTGAAGATGCTGGGGGCTTTGGACGACAGTGGTCGCATCACGCCCCACGGGGCCGAGATCGCCCGTCTGCCGCTGCACCCCCGTTTGGCGCATATGCTGATCAAAGGCGGCAAACCCGCCGCGCCCTTGGCCGCTCTGCTGGCGGACCGTGATGTTCTAAGAGGGGCGCCTGTTGACCTTTCCTTGCGCGTGGAGGCTCTGCAAGACCTGCAAAAGTTTCTGCGCGAACGGCCCTATCAGCCACACCGCCCGTCCATGGAGCGGGTCCGGCAAGAGCAGCGCCGTCTGGCGAAATCCGCCCCCGATGGGGTGCGCCTGTCCCTCGCTCAGATGGCCGCGCTGGCCTATCCAGACCGGATCGGTGCCCGCCGCAAAGGGGATACACCGCGCTACCTGCTGTCAGGTGGCTCTGGCGCGATCATGGCCTCCGAAGACCCTATGGCCAGTGCGCCCTTCATCGTCGCCACTGATCTGGACGGCGACCGCAAGGACGCCAAAATCCGACAGGCTATCCAGATTTCCGCGGCTGAACTACGAGAGCTTTATGAGGACCGGATCGCATGGGTGGACAGTTGCGAATGGTCGGACCGTGAAAAACGCGTCGTTGCCCGCAGTCAGGAACGCTTTGGTGCTATCGCCCTGCAAGACCGCATCTGGAAAGACCCCAGCGATGAGGCTGTCAGCCGCGCTATGCTTTCTGGTGTGCGCCAGCTGGGCCTGCCGTGGAGCGATGCCGCCCGCCGGTTCGCCGCGCGGGTTACTCTGGCCCGCGCCGAAGCCCCTGACTTACCGTCTGTGTCTGAAGCAGACCTTCTGGAAAGTGCCGAAGACTGGTTGTTGCCCTATTTGCAAGGGGTGAAAACTGCGCAGCACTGGAAGAACTTCGATCTACTGCCGCCCCTACGCAGCTTGCTGGACTACAATCAGACCCAGCACCTTGACCGCAGTGTGCCTGCCCACTTTACCACGCCATTGGGCCGCAAAATTCCGATCGACTACAGCGGCGAAGCCCCCGAAATCCAACTGCGCCTGCAAGAGTTGTTCGGACAAACCACACACCCATCGGTCGCCGGAACGCCCCTGCGTGTGACCCTGCTCTCGCCCGCGCAGCGGCCTGTTCAAACTACGATGGATATTCCAGGCTTCTGGGACAGTTCCTACGCCGACGTGCGAAAAGACATGCGCGGGCGATACCCCAAACACCCGTGGCCCGAAGACCCGCGCCAAGCTGACCCGACCCTCCGCGCCAAGCCTAGAGGGTGAGGAAATGAGTATTTATGCAATAAAGAAGTCCAATCACACAGAAGCTTCTTTATTGCATAAATACTCAAAAAAATAACCACGCCCGAAGGCGTGGCTACGTGAGTTCATGCTTTCACAGACGCCAGAAGCGCCGTGAAATCAGAGGTTCGGGTACAGCGGGAAGCGGGCGCAGAGGGCTGCGACTTCGCCGCGGACTTTCTCTTCGACTTCGCCGTTATCGCTTTCGCCATTGGCGGCCAGACCGTCGACAACTTCGATGATCCATTTGCCGATCTGGCGGAACTCGTCCTCACCGAAACCACGGGTGGTGCCAGCGGGCGAGCCCAGACGGATGCCGCTGGTGATGGTGGGCTTTTCGTCGTCGAAAGGAACGCCGTTTTTGTTGCAGGTGATGTGCGCGCGGCCCAGAGCGGCCTCGGTTGCGTTGCCCTTCACGCCTTTGGGGCGCAGGTCGACCAGCATCAGGTGGGTGTCGGTGCCGTGGGTTACGGTGTCCAGACCGCCTTTGTGCAGCTCATCCGCCAGCGCTTGTGCGTTCTTGATGACCTGCTTCTGGTACTCTTTAAACTCGGGGCGCAGGGCTTCACTGAAGGCAACCGCTTTGGCTGCGATTACGTGCATCAGCGGGCCGCCCTGAATGCCGGGGAAGATCGCCGAGTTGATCTTCTTGGAGATGGCTTCGTCGTTGGTCAGGATCATGCCGCCACGGGGACCGCGCAGGGTCTTGTGGGTGGTGGTGGTGGCCACATGCACGTGCGGGAAGGGGTTGGGGTATTCGCCCGCCGCGACTAGACCGGCAAAGTGCGCGATGTCCGCCATCAGGATGGCGCCGACGCTGTCTGCGATCTCGCGGAATTTGGCGAAGTCCAGCTGACGGGGAATGGCCGAGCCGCCTGCCACGATCAGGGCGGGCTTATGTTCGTTCGCCAGTTCCTGGATCTGGTCGTAGTCCACGTCGAGAGTCTGACGGTTCACACCGTACTGCACTGCATTGAACCACTTGCCCGACTGGTTCGGCTTTGCGCCGTGGGTCAGGTGGCCGCCTGCGTCAAGGCTCATGCCCAGAATGGTGTCACCGGGTTTGATCAGCGCCTGGAACACGCCCTGGTTCGCCTGCGAGCCAGAGTTGGGCTGAACGTTGGCGAATTCACAGCCGAACAGTTCCTTCGCGCGGTCGATCGCCAGATTTTCGGCGATGTCGACGTACTGGCAGCCACCGTAGTAGCGACGGCCCGGGTACCCTTCGGCGTATTTGTTGGTCATGACCGAACCTTGTGCTTCCAGCACAGCAGCCGAGACGATGTTCTCGGAGGCGATCAGTTCGATTTCGTCGCGCTGGCGACCCAGTTCTTTGCGGATAGCGCCAAAGAGTTCGGCGTCGCGGCTTTCCAGAGTTTCAGTGAAAAAACCGTTGTCACGATGAGGGGCGTTCATGGGAGCCTCCATAGCCAAAGGGAGTGATGGGCGGGTTCCTATAGCAATCTGTTACAAAGGCAAAGATCGTAAAACGACCTAGTTGCTTCTGGGGGCGGCAGTGCTGGAACATCGGGGAAACTTGTGATTGTTTCGGAACGAAACGCGCCTTTAGGAACCGGAAGATGACCATCAAGATCGCCTTTACTGCCAGCCGTGCCACGATTGCGCAGTCCGCTCAGGAGGCATTGGTGCGGCGCTATGGCAATGTGCCGATGGACGAAGCCGATATCATTGTCGCGCTCGGCGGGGATGGTTTTATGCTGCAAACCCTGCACGCGACACAGAAATTACCGGCTCCGGTCTACGGGATGAACCGCGGGACGGTGGGTTTTTTGATGAACGAATACTCGGAAGCGGACCTTGTTGGTCGACTAAGCCGTGCCGAGGAAGAGATCATCAACCCCCTGTCCATGAAGGCGACCTGCGCCGATGGCTCGGTCCATGAGGCCTTGGCGATCAACGAAGTGTCCTTGCTGCGGGCTGGTCCTCAGGCGGCGAAACTGCGAATCACCGTCGATGGGCGTTTGCGTCTGCGCGAACTGGTCTGCGATGGGGCGCTGGTGGCCACGCCCGCAGGATCGACCGCCTATAACTATTCCGCACACGGGCCGATTCTGCCCATCGGGGCGGATGCTTTGGCCCTGACCGCGATTGCGCCGTTCCGTCCTCGTCGTTGGCGCGGGGCGTTGTTGCCGAAAAAGGCCCAGGTGCGGTTCGACGTGGTGGATGCGGAGAAGCGGCCTGTGATGGCGGATGCGGATTCGAACTCGGTCCGTGATGTATTGTCCGTGGAAATCCAGAGCGAGCCGAGCATCGCCCACCGTATTCTTTTCGATCCCGGCCACGGGCTTGAAGAGCGTCTGATCCGCGAACAGTTCGTCTAACGTAAAACGGCGGCCTTTGCAGACCGCCGTTGAAAAATTTTCGCAGAAAATTTTTAGGTCATAAAATCCTTCGGCGAAGGATTTTCGCCTCAGGCTGCGGGATAGCCCAGAGTTTTCAGGGCGACCGCGATTTCATCCAGAATGGCCGGATCGTCGATGGTTGCAGGCATCTTGAATTCCTGCCCGTCAGCGATTTTCACCATCGTGGCACGCAGGATCTTGCCCGAGCGGGTCTTGGGCAGGCGATCCACGACGACAGCCAGTTTGAAGGCTGCCACAGGGCCGATCTTTTCACGGACCAGCTTGACGCATTCCTTGACCACATCGGCGTGCTCGCGGCCCGAGCCTGAATTGAGGCACAGGAAGCCCAGGGGCAGTTGGCCCTTCAGTTCATCCGCGACACCGATGACCGCGCATTCGGCCACGTCGGGGTGGCTGGCCAGAACTTCTTCCATGCCGCCTGTGGACAGGCGGTGGCCCGCGACGTTGATGACGTCATCGGTGCGCGCCATGATGTAGAGGTAGCCGTCCTCATCCTTCATGCCCGCATCGCCGGTCTCATAGAAGCCGGGGAAGGTGTTCAGGTAGCTCTTCTTGAAACGCTCTTCCGCGTTCCACAGGTTCGGCAGGGTGCCGGGGGGCAGGGGCAGCTTGATCGCGATTGCGCCAAGGGTGTTGGGGCCGACCGGATGACCGGCCTCATCGAGGATCTGTACGTCATAGCCCGGCATCGGCACCGAGGGGCTGCCCAGTTTTACGGGTAGCTCTTCAATTCCAAGCGGGTTCGCGGCAATGGCCCAACCGGTTTCGGTCTGCCACCAATGGTCGATGATCGGCACGTTCAGTTTTTCCTGCGCCCATTCGATGGTGGCGGGGTCCGCGCGTTCGCCCGCCAGATAGACGGCGCGCAGGTGGCTGAGGTCGTATTTGCCGATGTATTCGCCCGTGGGGTCTTCGCGGCGCACCGCGCGGAAAGCGGTGGGCGCGGTGAAGAAGCTGCGGACTTTGTATTCCGAGATGATGCGCCAGAAGGTGCCCGCATCGGGGGTGCCGACGGGCTTGCCTTCGAAGACGATCGTGGTGTTGCCGGTGATCAGCGGGCCGTAGCAGATGTAGCTGTGGCCCACGACCCAACCCACGTCTGATGCGGCCCAGAAAACCTCGCCCGGCTCGACGTTATAGAGGTTCTTCATGGTCCAGCTCAGCGCGACCAGATGGCCTGCGGTAGGACGCAGCACGCCTTTGGGCTGACCTGTGGTACCCGACGTGTAGAGGATATAGGCGGGGTGGTTGCC
>JAYZYX010000074.1:0-5701 GCA_036139795.1 Pseudomonadota bacterium
TATCGGTCACCACAACGCGCGAATCGTCCAGCAAATCGCGGCAGGCGCGCATACGGCGGTCCAGATCGGCGGGGCCTTCGGCCTTTAGCGGATTGCCCGGACTGACCAGCCACCAAACCTGCCCCAGACCGAAACGCTTGATCGCTTCACGGGTGATATGCACATGCCCTTCATGAGGCGGATCAAACGATCCCCCCAGCAGGCCTACAATCTGGCCAGCGCGTGCATGTGGCAGGTGATGCGGCATACCCGTTCCCGTCGTGAAACCATCACATAAAGGTGACAGCCCGAGACACTGTCAAGACAGCCCATCTCAGGTTTTACGGCCCGTAACAACGGCAAAAGCCCCGTATCAAGGCGCGATCCATGATTGCCCCCGCCTTGCCCCTTGGCTATGACTCGCCCCCAAATCATCCAGATATCTGCAAGGAGCGGACGCGCATGGCATCCTATCAATACGTCTATCACATGGACGGTGTGTCCAAGACCTATCCCGGCGGCAAGAAATGTTTCGAAAACATCCGTCTGTCGTTCCTGCCCGGCGTCAAGATCGGTGTCGTCGGCGTCAACGGCGCCGGTAAATCGACCCTGCTGCGCATCATGGCCGGCATCGACAAGGATTTCAGCGGCGAGGCTTGGGCCGCACAAGGCGCCCGCGTTGGCTACTTGCCGCAGGAACCTCAGCTGGACGAGACCCTGAACGTTCGTGACAACGTCATGCTGGCCGTTGCCGAAAAAAAGGGCAAGATCGACCGCTTCAACGAAATCGCGATGCAGATCGCCGAGGACTACTCGGACGAGCTGATGGAAGAGATGACCCAGCTACAGGACCAGATCGACGCGGAAAACCTGTGGGAACTGGACAGCCAGATCGACGTGGCGATGGAAGCTCTGCGCTGCCCGCCCGATGATGCGGATGTGTCGAAACTGTCCGGCGGTGAAAAGCGCCGCGTCGCGCTGTGCAAGCTGCTGCTGGAAGCGCCCGACATGCTGCTGCTCGACGAACCGACCAACCACCTTGATGCGGAAACCATCGCGTGGCTGCAGCAGCACCTGATCGACTACAAAGGCACCATCCTCTGCGTCACCCACGACCGTTACTTCCTGGATGACATCACCGGCTGGATCCTTGAGCTCGAGCGTGGCCGCGGCATCCCCTACGAGGGCAACTACTCGGCATGGCTGGAACAGAAAGCCAAGCGTCTTGAGCAGGAAGCCCGCGAAGACAAAGCCAAGCAGAAGACGCTGGAGCGCGAACTTGAGTGGATGCGTCAGGGCCAAAAAGCCCGTCAGGCAAAATCCAAAGCCCGTATCGCCGCCTACAACGAAATGGCCAGCCAGTCCGAGCGTGAAAAGGTCGGCCGCGCCCAGATCGTTATCCCGAACGGCCCGCGCCTAGGGTCGAAGGTTATCGAGGTCGAGAACCTGCAAAAGGCCTATGGCGACAAGCTGTTGGTCGAGGGTCTGAACTTCTCGCTGCCGCCGGGTGGCATTGTCGGTGTGATCGGCCCCAACGGCGCCGGTAAATCGACCCTGTTCAAGATGCTGACCGGTCAGGAACAACCTGACAGCGGCTCGGTTGAATACGGCGACACCGTGAAACTGTCCTATGTGGACCAGTCGCGCGATGACCTGAACGCTAATGACACCGTTTGGGAGGCCATCTCGGGCGGCGCAGAGCTGATCGAACTGGGTGACGCGCAGGTTAACAGCCGCGCCTACTGTTCGTCCTTCAACTTCAAAGGCGGCGACCAGCAGAAAAAAGTCGGCCTGCTGTCGGGCGGTGAACGCAACCGCGTCCACATGGCCCGCCTGCTGAAAGAAGGCGGCAACGTGCTGCTGCTCGACGAACCGACCAACGACTTGGACGTGGAAACCCTGCGTGCCCTGGAAGACGCTCTGGTTGATTTCGCGGGCTGTGCGGTTGTCATCTCGCACGACCGTTTCTTCCTTGACCGTATCTGTACCCACATCCTTGCCTTCGAAGGCGAAGCCCATGTGGAATGGTTCGAAGGCAACTTCGAGGACTATGAAGAAGACAAGAAGCGCCGCCTTGGCCCCGACGCGCTGGAGCCCAAGCGCATCAAGCACAAGAAATTCAGCCGCTAATCTACAGCAACTGTGCTAAATTCAGCGCCCCCGTCGATCAACTTCCGATCGGCGGGGGCGTTTCGCTTGCGTCACCAATACAGATCAATAAAGTTAACAGTGTCTTAAGCGCGTTTTAATTGTCTGGTGTATAAGAGGTTCCCATGCTCGCTCCGACCCGATTTGTACAACAAACCGTTTCGCTTCCCGGCTCGTTCCAGATCATCTCGGCGCAGGATGAGCTGTTCAATCACGTGGACACCAATGAATACATGTGGTCGGGCGATGGTGCCCGTCATGTCCGCGTTGAACTGACCTTTGACATTCCCTTCGCCGCGCCGCCTGCCGTCACTGCTGCCCTGTCGGGAATCGACAGTTCGCAATCAGAAAACCTGCGGTTCAACATCCGTTGCGAAGATATCACCGCAGACGGCTTCACGCTGGTCTTTGACACGTGGGACAACACCCGAATCGCCCGCGCAGGGGTGGCGTGGACCGCCCAAGGCATCGCGCCCGTGCGTCCGCGTGGATCGATCGCCGCCAAGCCCAAAGCGCCTGAAGGCCAATAACCCTTCGCCTTAGGGCGCGGCTTTCTGAGCCAGTTCCAAAACGCTGGGGCCAATGGCCTTTACAATCAAAGCCACCCCTTCGGCATTCGGATGGATGCCGTCAGGCTGCATATAGCCTCCGGCATCCGCTGGCGTTGCGCCATGATCCAGCAGCCCTTGGAAAAAGTTCGGGAACAGCAGGGCGTTATATTCCTGCGCAAGCTCCGGATAGATTGCCTCGAACGCCTGTTCATAGTCTGCGCCGTAGTTGGGGGGCGCATCCATCCCGACCAATAGAACATCCACGTCGCGGGTCTGCGCCTCTTGCAAGATACCCGCAAGATTGGCCCGCGCCGCTGCCGGATCGATCCCCCGCAACAGATCGTTGCCCCCAAGCGTGACGATAATCGCATCCACATCATCGGTCAGGGTCCATGTCACCCGCGCCAGCCCGCCCGCGGTAGTGTCACCCGACACACCTGCGTTCAGAACCGTCACCTCGGCCCCCTGCCCGTCCAGCCAGCCCTGCAACTGCGGCACCAAGCCTTGGCCCTGCGGCAGACCATAGCCTTGGGTCAAACTATCGCCCAATGCCGCAATCGTGATCGGTTCAGACCACGCAGGCACAGCCCCAAGGGCAAGAACCACCCCCAACGCCTTGCTGCGCGCGCCTTGGCTCCCATATGAAAAGATTGACGAAAAAAGGAATGTGCCGCCCATGACCGCCTCGACTGCCTCCGTGCTTTCTCTTCAAAATGCAGGTCTCACCCTTGATGGCAATGCCGGTCCCGTCAACATTCTGCGAGGGATCACGCTGGATGTCGAACGCGGCGAAAGTCTGGCGCTGGTGGGTCAGTCGGGCTCGGGCAAGTCATCGCTGCTGATGCTGATGGGCGGGCTAGAGATGGCGACCGAAGGTTCGGTCATCGCATTGGGCCACGATCTGACCACGATGAATGAGGATGAACTGGCCCGCTTCCGACGCGAGAATATGGGCGTGGTCTTCCAATCGTTTCACCTGATCCCCACCATGACGGCGCTTGAAAATGTGGCAACTCCGCTGGAACTGGCCGGCCACAAAGACGCGATGGAGCGCGCCCGCGCTGAACTAGAGGCCGTGGGCCTTGGCCACCGCATGGACCACTATCCCAGCCAGATGTCAGGGGGCGAGCAGCAGCGTGTCGCCCTTGCCCGCGCCGCCGCGCCTCGCCCTGCGATCCTTTTGGCCGATGAGCCCACGGGCAATCTGGACGGCGAGAACGGCGAGGCGATCATCCGCCTCATCTTCGATCTACGTGACCGGCACGGATCGACCCTGATCATGGTCACCCACGCCCCCGAACTGGCACAACGCTGTGACCGGCAAATCCGCCTGACCGACGGCGAAATTCTGGTGCCGGAGGCCACTGTATGAGCCTTGCGACCGCCGCCCGTCTGGCCCGCCGCGAGTTGCGCGCCGGCCTTCGGGGCTTTTACATCTTTCTTGCCTGCCTAGCCCTTGGGGTGGCCGCCATCGCCGGTGTCGGCACCGTCCGCAGCGCAATTCAGGCGGGTCTGGACCGCGAAGGCGCAGCCCTTCTGGGGGGCGACGCCGAGATTGAACTGACCTACCGCTACGCCAATGAAGACGAACTGACGTGGATGACCGAAACTGCCCTGCGCGTGTCCGAGGTGGTCGATTTTCGCTCGATGGCAGTGGTCGGGGACGAACGCGCCCTGACGCAGGTGAAGGCCGTGGATGACCTCTACCCGCTGATCGGCACCATGCAATTGGACCCCGCCGTACCGCTGGAACAAGCGCTGGACGGCAACGGGGCGCTGCCCGGTGGGGTGATGGCCAAGGCACTGGCTGATCGCTTGGGGCTTGTGGCAGGGGATAGCTTCCGCCTTGGATCGCAGGATTTCACCCTCTCGGCCATCATCACCCGCGAACCCGATGACGCGGGCGCAGGCTTTTCCCTTGGGCCGCGAACGTTGGTGCGCAGCGTGGATCTGGCAAATTCGGGCCTTCTGGGGCCGGGAACTTTGTTTGAAACCAAGTACCGCCTTGATCTGCCCGATACAGCCGACCTTGAGGTGACCGAACAAGAGGCACGCGACGTGTTCTCGGCCTCGGGCATCCGCTGGCGCGATTCCCGCAACGGCGCGCCGGGGGTCGAGCGGTTCGTGAACCGTCTGGGATCATTCCTTGTGATCGTCGGCCTGTCAGGGCTGGCCGTGGGCGGCGTGGGCGTATCGGCGGCTGTGCAGGCCTATCTGCAACGGAAAACCGGCGTGATCGCGACCCTGAAGACCTTGGGTGCAACCCGCAGCACGATCTTTCAAAGCTATTTCCTTCAGGTCATGGCCATCGCCGTGATCGGCATCGCGATAGGGCTGATCATCGGCGCGGGCCTGCCCTTGGCGCTGGCCCCCTTGATCACCGCCAGCCTGCCTATTCCGGCTGAATTCGCCATCTACCCTATTCCGCTGATGGAGGCTGCAATCTACGGCATCCTGACGGCCCTTCTGTTCACCCTGATCCCGCTGGCACGGACCGAGGCGATCCGCCCCGCGACCCTTTTCCGCGATGCATTGGGCGGCAAAGGCGCGTGGCCCCGACCGGCCTATCTGATCGCCACCGCCCTATTGGTGGCACTGTTGGTGGGCACGGCGGTCTCATTCTCGGACGCGCCAACGCTGACCCTATGGACGGCCCTTGGCATTGCCACCGCTCTTCTGGTGCTGTTTGGCGCGGCAAAGGGCATCATCGCCCTATCCCGCCGCCTGTCCCGTCACGCCAACGGGCTACCCGCCCTGCGATGGGCGCTGGCGGCAATCGGGGGACCACGGCAAGAGGCGACCTCGGTCGTGTTGTCCTTGGGTCTAGGCCTGTCGGTGCTGGCCGCGGTTGGACAAATCGACGGTAACCTGCGCTACGCCATCGCCCGCGATCTGCCAGAACGTGCCCCCAGCTATTTCTTCGTCGACATCCAGACCGACCAACTGGAGGGCTTCCTGCAGCGGGTCGAAACGGACCCGAGTGTCACCAAAGTTGACACCGCCCCGATGCTGCGCGGCGTGGT
>JAYZYX010000075.1:0-6276 GCA_036139795.1 Pseudomonadota bacterium
AGGGCTCTGCCAGAGGCGGGCGACACCATCGGCCAAGCCATCCCCGGCGGCACTCTTTGGCTAAGGGATGAAAATGGCAAGCGCATCACCACTCCTCTCACAGAGGGAGAACTGGTCTATGAAGGGCCGAACGTCATGATGGGCTACGCCGTGACCGCCTCGGACCTTGCTGCGCCACCGCAACCGCAGCAGCTTTTCACCGGCGATCTGGCCGAGCAAACGCCCGAGGGGTTCTTTCGCATCACCGGTCGCCTCAAGCGCTTTGTCAAACTCTTTGGCCTGCGCCTGAGCCTTGACCAGATCGAGGCGCTTTTGCACGCCAAAGGCACCCCTGCCCAAGCGGTTGCCGTGGATGACCGTCTAGTGCTGCTATACGAGAACCAAAAAGACGGCCAAAACGTGATACAAAATGTGTGCAAGTCCTATGGCTTACCTCCAGAGGCCATGCACGCCGCCCATCTGGAAAAGCTGCCGCTGCTGTCTTCGGGCAAACCGGACTACAAAGCCTTGGACCTGCTGGCGCAAGACGCAATTCAATCCGCAAACACCGCGCACAGCAATCCCAGCACCCCGCTGCGCGAGGTTTTCCGCCGCACCACCCGTCAAAAAGAGATCCAGCCAGAGGCCAGTTTTGTGCAGATGGGCGGGGACTCGCTAAGTTATCTGACCCTGCAACTGGCACTTGAAGAGCGTCTTGGCCACGCGCCGCCCAACTGGGAAACCACACCCCTGCGCGATCTAGAGGCTATGGTTGCCATGCGCTCGCACACGCCCCACACCCCTGCCACCTCAAACAAGATGCATGTAGGCATTGATGTGCTGCTTCGGGTGCTTGCGATCTCGATGGTCGTCGTCCAGCATGCCACCGATTACGCGGTTTACGGCGGCACCATGATCCTGATCTTGCTGATGGGCTTTTCCACTGCCCGCTTCCAGAAACAGCAGATCAAAGCGGGGATGCCGTGGGCGTTCCTAGGCCGGATGCTGTATCCGATTGTGCCACTCTATTTCCTGCTGTTGATCGCCTACGGCACCCTGCGCGATGCGGTGCCAACCAGCTATCTGCTACTTTTGGGGAATTACTACATCTGGACAGAAGGCTCGCTGCTTGAGGTTTATTGGTTCGTCAGCCTCTACGCCCAGATCATCGCGGTGCTTGCACTGATGATCGGCCTGCCTTTCTTGCGGAATCGCTTGATCTCGGCCCCTTGGCAAAGCGTCGCCGTTCTTCTGGCTGTGCTTGTCAGCGGCATTGCCGCTATTCAAACCGCATTGAACATGACCGGCACGGCGCTGCCCCATCTTCCCTCACGCGGATTGGCTGAGGGATTGGCCGTTTTCTGCGTTGGATGGTTGCTGCACGAGATGTCGGGCCGCAACCAACACCTCGCCACAACGGCACTGACTTTCAGTCTTTTAGCGGTACTGACCAAAGCGGATATGGACCTACAAATTTTGATCGTCGTATTGGTCTCGCTTGCTCTGTTGGTGTGGCAACCCGCAATCAGCTTGCCGCGCTGGATGGGGCGAGGTCTGGGGCAGATCGCCTCTGCAAGCCTGTTCGTCTATCTGGTCCATGAAATTCTGGTCTTCTGCCTGAAAAGCGCCGCGCCGAACCTGCCGCAGCCGCTGATGGCCGCGTCAGCCCTTGGTCTGTCGATCACGGTCGCGCTGGTCATGCGGATGGTTTTCACCCAATGCGACAACTGGCTTTTGACCTTCCTCCGCAAGGCAAAACCCACGGCACCTGTTGCGCGCACGACATCGCAGAAAGCCGCCCGCCGTCTGTCCTGACCCCGAAACCATTAATGTGGGGTACCTCATAGCTTTGCCCCCACAATTCCGCACCGATCTTCACCCAAAGGTGGACGACACCAAGGACACAGCATTAGAAAACGCACAGAACATCCGGCTTTCCGGTGCCTGCGCGCGGCAAGTCCCCTTCAAGCAAAGGCTTTGATGTGAGTGTATTTGAACGTTTCCTGACCCTCTGGGTCGCCCTTGCGATGATTGGCGGGATCGCCATTGGCACTTTCGCCCCCGCATTGGTCCAAGCCATCGCTGCCGCCGAGGTTGCCAACATCAATCTTGTCGTGGCCCTGCTGATCTGGGCGATGGTCTACCCGATGATGGTGAACGTGGACTTTTCCGCCGTTGCGGGCGTCGCCCGTCAACCCAAAGGGCTGCTGGTCACGCTGGTGGTGAACTGGCTGATCAAACCCTTTTCGATGGCGCTGCTGGCGGTGCTGTTCTTCAATCATGTTTTTGCCCCCCTCATCACGCCCGAGGACGCCAACCAGTATATTGCGGGCCTCATCCTGCTGGGGGCGGCCCCTTGCACGGCGATGGTCTTTGTCTGGTCCCACCTGACGCGCGGGGATGCGACCTACACGCTGGTGCAGGTCTCGGTGAATGATTTGATCATGGTCATCGCCTTTGCGCCGATTGTGGCCTTTTTGCTGGGGGTCACAGACATCGTCGTCCCGTGGCAGACGCTGGTGCTGGCAACGATCCTTTACGTGGTGCTGCCCTTGACGGCTGGCCTGATCACTCGGCGCATCCTTCGCACCGACAGCGCGATCGAGGGCTTTTCGGCTCGGATCAAGCCAGTCTCAATGGTGGGGCTGATTGCAACCGTTGCGATCCTTTTCGGCCTGCAAGGGCATGTGATCCTTGCCAAGCCGCTAGTTATCGCCCTGATTGCCGTGCCGATCCTGATCCAAAGCTACGGCATCTTCGCCCTTGCTTACGGCGCCGCCTTTGCCCTGAAGGTCCCCCACAAGATCGCGGCACCTTGCGCATTGATCGGAACCTCGAACTTTTTCGAACTGGCGGTTGCTGTGGCGATCAGCCTCTTTGGTCTGAATTCTGGTGCGGCTTTAGCAACTGTGGTCGGCGTGCTGGTCGAGGTGCCGGTCATGCTGTCCCTTGTGGCCTTTGCCAACCGCACGGCGCGAAATTTCCGCGCGGGTTGACAGGCGGGGTCATGCAACTGTCACATCGGAGTGTTTAAAGACAAATTTACAGAGAAATATGGTGGTTTACCCATGACCGAGAACCCATTTGACGACGGTGCCCGCGACTGGCTAGAGGCCGAACTGGCCGACACGCTGGACGAAGATTTCGAGATCGAATTCGAAGACGCCCTTCTCAGTCAGGAAATCCGCAAGATCTACAATCGGGCGCACCCCGAACAGATTGATCGCAAGGTCTATTTCCAAAGCCTCCTGCGCCTTCAGGCTGAGCTGATCAAGCTACAGGACTGGGTACAGCACACGGGCGAAAAGGTTGTTGTGGTCTTTGAGGGACGGGACTCGGCCGGCAAAGGAGGCGTGATCAAGCGGATCACCCAGCGGCTGAACCCCCGCGTGGTCCGCGTTGTCGCCCTGCCCGCCCCGACCGAGCGCGAGAAAACCCAATGGTATTTCCAGCGCTACGTGCCTCACCTGCCCGCTGGCGGTGAGATCGTGCTGTTTGACCGCTCGTGGTACAACCGCGCAGGCGTTGAACGGGTCATGGGCTTTGCTTCCAAAGATCAGGTCGAGGATTTCTTCAACGACGTTCCCGAATTCGAACGGATGCTGGTGCGCTCGGGCATTCGGCTGGTGAAATACTGGTTCTCGATCACCGATGAAGAACAGCAAATGCGGTTTCTCATGCGCATCCACGATCCGATGAAGCAGTGGAAACTTAGCCCGATGGACCTGCAAAGCCGCGTCCGCTGGGAGCAATACACCAAAGCCAAGGAAGAGATGCTGCAACGCTCGAACATTCCCGAAGCGCCTTGGTACATCGTTGAAGGTAATGACAAAAAGCGGGCGCGTCTGAATTGCATCGACCACCTGCTTGGCCAGTTCCCCTACGGTCCGATCCCCCACGATGACATCACCCTGCCCGAGCGGGTCTTTAAGCCGGATTATGAACGGGCGATCCTACCCCGCGATCTCTATGTGCCATCAAAATACTGAAACGGCCCTTTGAAACGAAAAAGGCCGGAGGCGCCCCTCCGGCCTTTTGCCTGTCTTGGGTTCAGGTCAAACGACCTGAGCCCGCGCGGCATTCGCTTCGGCGTCCAGATGATCCCGCAGCCCCTGAGGCAGGTTCAGAAAACGGGCGAGATTGGCCATATAGGACTGCTCTTCCGGCGTATCGGGGTCGATCGACAGGGCTGAGGCCAGATACACCTCGGCCCGCTGCGCATCGGTTGTTGCCAGTTCCGCGATTGCGGCGGGATCAGCGGGCTGCGCGAAAAATTCATAAAGCGCGGCCTTCTCTTCCGCACCGAGGCCCAGATTTTCCACCTGCTGGCGGATGCGGGCGTGTTCATCGCGGTCAATGTGATTGTCGGCCTGCGCCGCGGCGATCATCGCCTGCATCACCACAAGACGGAAGTCCTGCCCCTTGGCATCGGTATCATGCTCAATATCAAAGGCACTGCCGGTTTCAGGTTTGGGCAGACTCATAGGACCCGATGGCGCGCCAGGCGTCTTGTTCGACTGCCAGTCGTTATAGGCTTTATAGGCCAGCCCCGCGACAGCAGCCATGCCACCGTATTTGATCGCCTTACCGCCCAGTTTGCGGGCCTTTTTCGACCCAAGCAGAACCGCGATCAGACCACCGGCTGCCGCACCGCCGACCAGACCGGATGGCAGCCCAGACTGCTGGCTTTTGATCTGTTTGGCGACATCGCCAAGACCCCCTTGAGAGCCCAGAAAGCCTTCGAGCAGTTTGTTCACGTCCATCTTGGTCTCCTTATTTGCTTCTACTCTGAGATGTGTATGCAGGCCCGTTGATACAAGGCCAGTGCACGCCGTCGGCGCTTCGCCGCCACCTCTAAATATGAACGCTTTAAGGGGAATTTTCCGTCGCAAAGGCCCCTTAAACGAACGAAAGGCCCGCTGGAAACCAGCGAGCCTGTCGAACCAACAGAGGTGTCAGGCGACCCGAAGGTCGCCGTAACATCAAAGGGTTATTCCGAACGGATGTCTGCAAAGATCGCAGCAGCCTGTGCGTTCACGGGGGCCGCGCTGTAGACAGTCACGGTGCCCGAGCTGTAGTCTTCGCCTTTCTGTGCTGCGATCAGTTCGAACTGAGCTTCGGCAACGGGGTTAACCGACGATTTGCTCGAAACAGTCGCGGTGCTTTCGCCTGCCAGATAGGGCGCAGGAGCGTCTGCATCAGCGGCCAGATAGATCTGGGCAACCTGCGAGGTGCTGTATTCACCAGCCGAAACACCGGCCAGAGTTTCCAGTTGGCTCTGAGCAAATGCGGGGGCCGAAATTGCAGCAACAAGAGCGGTAGCAGCGATAAGAGTTTTCATAATTAAGGTCCTTTCAGTGTGTGTCCGACGCATCATTGCGTTCGTCATGAGGAACAAATGGACCTTCACCACCCTCACTTCAACGCACGTAAGCGTGATAATTGCTTTTAATCTGCGCATTTATGCACACAAAATTGTGCAGCGTTTCGGGGCAATTGTGATGGAACTTTTGCGACGGAAATCGGAGGCCGCTTAATTCAAAGGCGAAAAGTGGTGTGATGCGTTCACAATCCGGCCCTCAGCCCCCATATAAGGGCCAAACAGCCGGAACCACGGACGCAAGCGTGCAGAAAATTGACCTTCCCGAGCGCCCGAACTGGCGCGAAAAAGCCGAAGAATTAGGCTTCACCTTCGCAACCATGCATGACCAACCCTATTGGGATGAGACCTCGTGCTACGCATTCTCTCTGGATGAGGTTGAAAACCGGATCGAGGACCCCTCGACCGCGCTGCATAGCATGTGCCTAGAGGCGGTGGATTATATCCTTAGGCGCGAGGACTTGCTGGACCAGCTCTGCATCCCAGAGGCACACCGCGACTATATCGCGGACAGCTGGCAGCGGCGGGACCCGTCGCTCTATGGGCGGTTCGATTTGGTCTATGACGGCGAAAGCCCCGCGAAACTGCTGGAATACAATGCCGACACGCCGACCTCTTTGTATGAATCCGCCGCCTTCCAGTGGCAGTGGTTCGAAGACCAACAAGCCGCAGGCATCCTGAACGCCGAAGACGACCAGTTCAACGGCATCCATGAGGCCATCGTGGATCACCTGCGGGCCACTTTTGCCGAAGGCACCGACCTGCATTTCACCGCCATGAGCGGCAACCCCGAGGACTATGCCACCGTGGAAAGCCTTGGTTGGGCCGCCCGTGAGGCAGGGCTTGGGGCGCATTATACGGACCTTGAACAGATTGCCCTGAGCGATGAAGGGCAGTTTCTGGACGATCAGGATCGG
>JAYZYX010000076.1:0-4383 GCA_036139795.1 Pseudomonadota bacterium
CCGGAATTGGTGTGATCACGGGGTCAGACCCGTTCAAAGAAGGCAAGACCTATGTGAACCAGGTCGTTGTCGGTTCGGCGGCCGGAGGGGCCAACCACGGTCACGATGGCTGGCTGACATATTGTGGTGCCGCCAACGGTGGACTGATCCAGCTCGACAGCGTCGAGGTAGACGAAAGCATGTACCCGATCTTGATTGATGAGCGGGGTGTTCTGCCAGATAGCCAGGGCATCGGGGAATTCGAAGGAGCCCCGGCGACTTACGGGCTGTTCCACCCAATCGGGCATGACATGACCATCGCCTATGCTGCCGATGGCACAACCTTTCCACCGCGCGGCGTCCTTGGCGGGAGCGACGGGAAGGGAAGCGTTACACGGCGCGTCAACCTGGATGGCAGCGAAACTGAGCTGCCTGCCTTCGCCGAAGAGGTTATTCCGGATGGCTCAAAACTCTATTTCACCGCTTGCGGCGGTGCCGGTTACGGTTTGCCTTTCAAGCGTGATCCAGAGCGTGTTGCGGCCTCGGTCAATCGAGGATGGCTTTCGCGCAAACGCGCGATGGTCGAGTACGGTGTCGTCCTGATGGACAGTGACGAACCAGGTATTGTGAAGGTGGGGTCTGATGCCGGAGAGTGCAGAATCCTACGCTAAGGTTGTTTGGTCACCTTTTGGGCCACCTGTATTCGCCGGTGAGAAGGATGTGCGCCCACCCGAGGGGTGAGATATGCGCCAGAAGGTCGGGTGAGCAGTCCAAGCCATCATGGCAGCGGCCATCGACAGCCTGACCGAGATGCTTGGTGTTCCAGTAAATGATGATGGCGGCGAGGAGGTTCAGCCCGGCCATTCGGAAGTGCTGGCCCTGGGCTGTTCGATCACGGATTTCACCCTGGCGGCCGATGCGTAGGGCGTTTTTCAGCGCATGATGCGCTTCGCACTTGTTCAGTCCGATCTGGGCGCGGCGTTGCATGTCGGCATCCAGCAGCCAGTCGATGATGAACAGCGTCCGTTCGACCCGGCCAATTTCGCGCAATGCGACGGCAAGCTCATGTTGTCTGGGATAGGATGCAAATTTCCGCAACAGTTGGCTTGGGGGCATTACGCCCGCCACCATTGTGGCCGCGCTGCGCAGGATGTCGGGCCAGTTCGAGCTGATGACTGGTTCCCTGACCTTTCCGCCGATCAGGCTCGTCAACTCTTTCGGGCAGGAGGCCGGATTGAACAGGTAAAGGCGCTTGGATGGCAGGTCCCGGATGCGAGGGATGAACTGGAAGCCCAGCAGAGCGGTCACGGCGAAGACATGATCAGTGAAGCCACCAGTATCGGCGTACTGTTCACGGATCTTTTGTCCTGCGTTTGTCATTAACAGGCCGTCCAGGATGTAAGGGGCCTCGTTCACCGTGGCAGGGATGGTCTGGGTGGCGAAGGGGCCGAACTGATCGGAGACATGGGTATAGGCTTTCAATCCGGGCTCATGGCCATATTTGGCGTTGATGAGGTTCATCGCCTCGCCCTGCCGCGTGGTCGGGAAGAATTGCCCGTCGCTCGAAGCGGTCTGCCCGGCACCCCAGAACCGGGCCATCGGCAAGGTTGATTGAGCCTCGACGACCATGGCCAGAGCGCGGGCCATCGCGTCGCTTTCGACATGCCACCGCGACAGGCGCGAGAGCTGGAAATAATCGTGGGTGTTCGTGGCGCCAGCCATTTTGCTGAGGCCAAGGTTCAGCCCTTCAGCCAACAGCACATTCAACATGCCGACCCTGTCTTTGCATGGGACGCCCGTGCGCAGATGGGTGAAGGCCTCGGTAAAGCCAATCTCGTCATCCACTTCGAGCAGGAGGTCGGTGATCCTGATCTCCGGCAGGCGGGTGTAAAGATCGAGCACCATGGCATCGGCCTCTTCGGGAACAGCGGCAGTCAAACGGTCTATTTTGAGGGTGCCGTTTTCGATGGAACCACCCGGAATTGCACCAGCCCTGGCAGCACGGGCCAGTCGCTGCAAACCATCGGTCAAGCGAGCTTGCCGATCTGCCAGCCAGATGTCCGGCTCATACGGCATAGCCAGTCTTGGCGTGGCTCGGGCTACTTCGGCTGGGACCAGCGCATCCTTGAGATCCCCATACCTGCGGGAATGTGCGAGCCATATATCGCCTGCCCGGAATGCATCACGCAGATGGCACAGAACCGCCACCTCCCACAGCCGGTGCCCGTCATCGTCGTTCAGGTGCCGATGCCACTTTGAGGCTCGGCGCAAGAAAGTCACGGGGCGATCGGCGGTTGTATCCGCACCCGCGACAATATCCGCAGCAGCCAGCAATGGGTCGGCCACGGGGGCCGCCTGAATATCGAGCGCCCGCAGCATGCGCGGCGCATAGCGCCGAAAGCGGTGATACCCGTGGACAACATGTGCCAGCGGATCGGCCGCCAATGTGTTGGTGAGTTGGGCCGCCGTGGCGACAAGCCCTCTGAGCGAAGTCCAACCGCCGGCGACTTGAACCGCGTCGCCCAGGGAGGCTTGGTCTTCATGGGCCGCCAGCAGGGCTGACCCAAGATTTGAGAACCCCTGCAAGGTGTCCTTCAAAGCGGCCTTGGCATCATTCGCACGGGCATCGCACGCACGTTTTGCCTCGCGCCACGTCTTCCCGACAATACGGTCATGGGTCTCGACCACTGCATCGGCAATAGCACTTCGCCATTCCAAGGCGCAGACTGCTAGGATGGCAAGGCGGCGGTCGCCGGAGATATCCCGCAAATCACCCGCGAAGTATCGCTCACCCTGCCGTCGGAGGCGCGCGATACGGTGGGGCGGCACACCCGACAGGACGGTTCGGTCCACGGCCATGGTCTGCAAGAATTCCAACCGGTCGAGCAGCCGGTTCATGTCGGCTGAGTTCTGGCCCACCTCAAACTGGCGCAGCCAGACAAAGCGGGTGACAGAGCTGTCTGCCATTTCCGTCAGCAAAGCATCAAGCCGGCTGCGCATCTCACCGTCCAGCCGCTCAGCAATCCGGGCGGCGATCCGCCGCTCTGCAGCGACGAGAGCATCCGCGCAAAGGCGCTCGATAACCGTGATCCCTGGTAGAATGGTCTGGGTCGCCCGGCAGTGTTCCACGAAGCGCCGCGCCAAATCCTCGTTTGACCGGGCTGTTTCGGCAGTTCTCTCCAGCCAGACCTTCAGGTCGCGCGATCCTCGGCCAGTGAACATCTTGTAGCCATAGAGATCCCGCAGGGCAGCCAGGTGTTCATGACGCGTCTCCTCACGGCTTGCATATCCCGCCAGATCGTCCGACTTCAGCCCAAGTTGCGCTGCCAGAAAGCGCGTGACCTCCATTGGAATGACCTCGCCCGGGGTCAGCGACCGACCGGGGTAGCGCAATGCGCAAAGCTGCAAAGCGAACCCAAAACGATTGTGGGGGCGGCGGCGAGCGCGGATGATTTCGAGATCGTCGTCGGCAAGGGTGTAGTGGCGCAACATCGCCGTTTCATCGGTTGGAAGATCAAAAAGTGCTGAGCGCTGACGCTCGGTGAGGATAGTACGATGCGCCATGTTTCTTTTGATTTCCCTATATGGTTTGGGTATTTATGATTAAGATATTGAATAAGGAATTATTCTGATGGCCGAAAGCTCGTCGTTTTCCAGATCATCTCAAACGAACGTTTGTGAAACATGCTGATCGGCTATGCGCGGGTCTCGAAAGCCGACGGCAGTCAGTCCCTCGATTTGCAACGGGATGCGCTGATCGCCGCCGACGTTGCAGAGGATCAGATCTATTCTGACCTTGCATCAGGAAAGAAAGACGACCGATCCGGTCTGGAGGCCTGCCTCAAGGCATTGCGCAAGGGCGATGTACTGGTTGTGTGGAAGCTCGATCGTATGGGGCGCAACCTCCACCACCTTGTCAAAACCGTAAACATGCTGTCCGAGCGAGGTGTCGGCCTCAAAGTTCTCACCGGGCAAGGGGCGCAGATTGACACAACGACTGCGGCAGGAAGGCTTTCATTCGGCATCTTTGCTGCGCTTGCCGAATTTGAAAGCGAGTTGATCCGCGAACGCACGATGGCGGGGCTTCAGGCCGCCCGCGCGCGTGGGCGAAAGGGGGGGAGGAACTTTGCGCTGACGAAAGCACAGGTCCGCATGGCTCAGGCTGCCATGTCTAGCCGCGACACGTCAGTCTCAGAGCTCTGCAAGGAACTGGGGGTGAAACCGGTCACGCTCTACCGGTATGTCGATCCCAACGGCAATCTACGCGACTATGGGAAACGAGTGCTCAGCGCTTAGCGTAGGATTCTGCACTCTCCGGCATCAGACCCCGGTCTGCGCGGCCTGCCCCCTGCAACAGATCGCGCCCCGCGCCGCCCCACAGCTGATCGCGCCCCAGATCTCCGT
>JAYZYX010000077.1:0-7022 GCA_036139795.1 Pseudomonadota bacterium
GCCAACATGGAAAAAGACTACAACCCCGGTCGCGCTGGCACCGGCGGTTCGGATAAGCCCGATCTGCCCGCAGAATTCAGCAAGCTGCCCCATGACCGTGGCACCCTTGGCGCTGCGCGTTCGATGAACCCGAACAGCGCAAACAGCCAGTTCTTCATCAACTTCAAGGACAACCACTTCCTGAACGGCCAGTACACCGTTTATGGGCGTGTGGTTTCGGGCATGGAATTCGTGGACAAGATCGCCCGCGGCGAGCCCCCTGTGAACCCAGACCGCATGATCAGCGTGAAAGTGGCCGCAGATGCGTAACGCGATTGCTCTGGCACTGACCCTGCTGGCTGGCCCTGCACTGGCCACCGGCCTGACCATTGAGGTCGAAGGCGAGGCGAACGGCACCATCCAGATCGACCTGCTGGAAGATGTGGCCCCCAAGCACGTGGCGCAGATCACCGCGCTGGCCAGCGAGGGCAAATATGATGGCGTGGTGTTCCACCGCGTGATTGATGGCTTCATGGCGCAGACCGGCGACGTGCAGTTCGGCAAGATGGGCGATGGCTTCAACATGAACAACGCGGGCATGGGCGGCTCTGACCTGCCTGACCTGCCGGCAGAGTTCTCGGCCGAGAACTTTGACCGTGGCGTTGTCGGCATGGCGCGCTCGATGGATCCGAACAGCGCGAACAGCCAGTTCTTCATCATGTTCGCACCGGCACCCCATCTGAACGGCCAGTACACCGTGATCGGTCGTGTGACCGAGGGCATGGATGTGGTGGATGCGATCAAGCGCGGCGGCGGTCGCAACGGTTCGGTCACCGGTCAGCCTGACGTGATGAAAAAGGTCACCGTCACCGAATAAGATTCGGTCGGCATTGCGAGAATTCAGGGCGCGCAGCAGAATTGTTGCGCGCTTTTTCATTTCGAAAACTGAAAAACTTCGACAGAAGGGTCAGGAATACCCGTATAAGGCGATTTTTTGTTTCCTGATTGGGGTCAATACCGTTAGGGTTGTGTTGTTACCCTGTAACTGTGTACGAGTGGCTTCGATT
Source organism: Pseudomonadota bacterium (assembly GCA_036139795.1). Classification (GTDB taxonomy): domain Bacteria; phylum Pseudomonadota; class Alphaproteobacteria; order Rhodobacterales; family Rhodobacteraceae; genus Donghicola. Next base: position 1,047 of record JAYZYX010000077.1, read on the forward strand.
TACTCTTTCTTAGCAAGCCTGAGTGTAGACCGAAGATGTAAGGTTGGTGCTTTGCACCGCGTAATCCCTGGGGGGATAGGAAAAGGTGGCGCCTCTTTGCATGAGGGTGCTGCCTTTTGCCTTTTTAGGGTCCTGCAATCACGGCTGAGGTCGCGATGGGCGGAAACAAAAACGGCGCCGTTTCCGGCGCCGCAGTGTTTGTGATGGTGTTGGCCTTAGCCCAGTTCAACGATCGCATGGCGCTTTTTGCCCGCGCTCAGTTTCAAAGGGCTGGCCAGATCGGCGGCGGTGATCAGCTTACCTGCGTCGGTCACAGATTCGTCGTCGATCTTCGCGCCGTTGTCAGCAATCAGACGCTTGGCCTCCTTGCCGGTGGCAGCAAGCCCCGAGCGGACAAAGATCTGCACAACCGAAATGCCGTCGCCCAGTTCCTCGGCACTCAGGGTCAGGCGGGGCAGGTCGCCGCCAGCGATGCCCTTTTCAAAGACTTCTTTCGCGGTGGCTTCGGCGGCTTTCGCAGCCTCTTCCCCGTGCAGCAGGGCGGTCACTTCGTTGGCCAGAATGATCTTGGCTTCGTTGATCTCGGACCCTTGCAGGGCACCCAGACGCTCGCACTCTTCCACGGGCAGTTCGGTGTACAGCTTCAGGAACTTGCCGGTGTCCGCATCGGTGGTGTTGCGCCAGAACTGCCAGAAGTCATAGGGCGACAGCATCTCGGCGTTCAGCCACATGGCGCCGCCTTGGCTTTTGCCCATCTTCTTGCCATCGCTGGTGGTCAGCAGGGGCGAGGTCAGGCCGTAGATCTCATGGTCCAGCACGCGGCGGGTCAGGTCGATCCCGTTCACGATGTTGCCCCACTGGTCCGAGCCACCCATCTGCAGCAGACAGCCGTAGCGGCGGTTCAACTCGAGGAAGTCGTAGGCCTGCAGGATCATGTAGTTGAACTCAAGGAAGCTCAGCGACTGTTCGCGGTCCAGACGGGATTTCACCGATTCGAACGACAGCATGCGGTTCACGCTGAAATGGCGACCGATATCGCGCAGGAACTCTAGATAGTTCAGGCCATCCAGCCATTCCGCGTTGTTCAGCATGATCGCGCCATTGGGCGCATCGCTGTAATCCAGGTAGCGGGCAAAGACCTTGTTCATTCCGTCGATGTTCGACTGGATCTGGTCCGGTCCCAGCAGGGGACGTTCGTCGCTGCGGAAGGACGGATCACCCACCTTCGTGGTGCCGCCGCCCATCAAAGTAATGGGTTTATGGCCAGTTTTCTGCAGCCAGCGCAGCATCATGATGTTCAGCAGGTGACCCACATGCAGCGAGGCCGCGGTGGCGTCATAGCCGATATAGGCCGGGACAGTGCCCGCCATCAGCGCATCATCGAGGCCCTGATAGTCGGTGCAATCCGCCAAATAGCCACGCTCGATCATGATGCGCAGGAATTCAGACTTAGGATGGTAGGTCATTGCACTTGTCCCTTCTGCGGTTGCGAGGCACTCTATATGCCGGTTGTGTGCAGAGGAAAAGCGCAGTGAAGCAATCTGGTGCGCTCCGTGCCCTTGGTGCCATGTCTGGAACGTCCTTGGACGGTGTCGATGCGGCAGTTGTAGTGAGTGACGGGCATAGAATTCTTGAATTTGGTGACAGTGCTTATCGCCCGTACACCGATCGGCAGCGCGACGTGCTGCGGGCGGCCTTGGGTAAATGGCAGGACGAAGATATCTCTGACGCCGCCGAGGTGGTCGAGACCGTCCATGCGCAGGTGATGTCGCGATTCGAGGGAATCGATCTGGCAGGCTTTCACGGTCAGACCTTGGCCCATGATCCGCGCGGGCGTGGCACCCATCAATGCGGCGACGGCGGCGTGCTGGCCGAGTTGTTGGGGGTGCCGGTGGTCTGGGACTTCCGGTCGGCAGATGTGCAGCTTGGCGGCGAAGGTGCGCCGCTCGCGCCGTTCTTTCACTTTGCCTGCGCCAAATACATCGGCGCGACCGAGCCGGTGGCCTTCCTGAATTTGGGCGGCGTCGGGAACATCACCTATGTGGACCCCTCGTTCGAGCGTCCCGAAGAGGCGGGCGCTTTGCTGGCTTTTGACACAGGTCCAGCCAATGCACCGGTGAATGATCTGGTGATGGCGCGGCGCGGTCTGGCCTATGACGAGGACGGGGCGATTGCCGCGCTTGGCGTTGTCGATCAGGCGTTGGTAGAGGAAGTCCTGTCGCGCGGATATTTCTCAAGAATGCCCCCGAAGTCTCTGGACCGGAATGATTTTTCGGATGTGATGGCACAGGTAGAGACGCTGTCATTGGAAGATGCGGCCGCGACATTGACCGAGCTCTGCGTTGCCTCTGTCCTGCGCGGGCTGGAGCATTGTCCGGTGTTGCCAACGCGGCTGCTGGTTTGCGGTGGCGGTCGCAAGAACGCCCATATCATGGCGCGACTGTCTGCGGATACGGGCTGTGAGGTTCTGCCCGTGGAGGCGGTTGGTCTGGACGGGGACATGCTGGAAGCGCAGGCCTTCGGGCATCTGGCCGTGCGTGTGCTGCGCGGTATGCCCACCTCGTGCCCGTCGACCACGGGTGTTGCTGCGGCTGTGGGCGGCGGATCTGTCTCGCGGCCTTGATGAGGTGGTGACGGCGCTGGGGGCGCTGCCCCCGCAGCTATGCTGCTCCCCCGAGGTATTTTTGCCAAGATGAATGGCATGGGGGCCCCTGCGGGCATGGGCGGCGCAGGGGCGGATGGATTATTCTTTCGCAGCCAGAGCGCCGGCGACTTTTTCCGAGACAAGCCCGAAGACGGTGCCAACGACCATGGCGATGGCCACGGTGAGCGACGCGGGCAGTAGAGCCGTCAGATCGGTGAGCGCGACGCCGCCCATCAGCAGGAAGGCCGCAGTGCTGGCATAGCCGTAGACGGCGGCGGGGATGGTGGAGAAAATCGGCAGGTGCGCGCCGAGAACGAGCACCACCACCGAGACACCGACGATGATCGAGGTGACGGGAACGGTGCCTGCCACAGTTCCGACCACAAAGAGCGCGATGGTTGCGACCACAATGCCCCAGATGTGGTTGATGGCGGATTTGCCTACGGATTCAGTGCCGCCGCCGCAGTGGTAAAAGCTGCCCCAGCCGATGAAGAGCGCCCAGACAGGCAGGCCGTATGGGGTGCCGAGGCAGAGCCATGTGGCGGCGACAGCGAGCACGCCGATAGAGAGCGCAAGCGCATTAATTAGGTTCATAGTTTTTCCTCCCTAGATTTTGCACAGCGCATGTTTCCTCCGGCGCCATGTGCATAAAATCTAAGCAGAAGTTTACCGCTCTACGTATCGGACCTTAGTTTTAAGGACTTAAAGCTAATAGACATATTTTCCGCAAAGCTTTGCGGACAAAAAAGGCTCCCGCATTCCGGGAGCCTTCGGATTTTGTCGTGCGACTATGCTTTCGCTGCGCAGATTACTTTTTCAGGATCGAGCGACCTGCATAGATCGCGGTTTCACCCAGCTGCTCTTCGATGCGGATCAGCTGGTTGTATTTCGCGAGCCGGTCCGAACGGGCCAGCGAGCCGGTTTTGATCTGGCCGCAGTTGGTGGCAACCGCCAGATCCCCGATTGTAGCGTCTTCGGTTTCGCCCGAGCGGTGCGACATCACGTTGGTGTAACGGGCGCGGTGGGCCATATCGACGGCGCGCAGGGTTTCCGACAGCGAGCCGATCTGGTTCACTTTTACCAGCATCGAGTTGGCGACGCCTTTTTCGATGCCTTGGGCCAGACGGGCGGGGTTGGTGACGAAGAGGTCATCGCCGACCAACTGGACTTTGCCGCCCAGTTTCTCGGTCAGCATGGCCCAACCTTCCCAGTCGTCTTCGTCGCAGCCGTCTTCGATCGAGATGATCGGGTAGTCTGCGCAAAGCTGTGCCAGATATTCGACGTTCTCGGCGGGGGTCAGGGATTTGCCTTCGCCCTTCATCTCGTACTTGCCGTCCTTGAAGTATTCGGTCGCGGCGCAGTCGAGGGCCAGATAGATGTCTTCGCCGGGCTTGTAGCCTGCTTTTTCGATCGACTTCAGGATGAAGTCCAGCGCTTCGCGGGCCGAGCCCAGTTCGGGCGCAAAGCCGCCCTCGTCACCCAGACCGGTGGACATGCCAGCGGCGTGCAGTTCTTTTTTCAGGGTGTGGAAGACTTCGGACCCCATGCGGACGGCGTCACGGATGTTCGTGGCCGACACGGGCATGATCATGAATTCCTGAATGTCGATCGGGTTATCCGCATGCTCGCCGCCGTTGATGATGTTCATCATGGGAACGGGCAGGGTGCGCGCCGAGGTGCCGCCGACATAGCGGTAAAGGGGCTGGCCCAGATAGTCGGCAGCAGCATGGGCGACGGCCAGCGACACGCCGAGGATGGCGTTGGCGCCAAGGCGGCCTTTGTTCTCGGTGCCGTCCAGTTCGATCATCGCCTGGTCGATGGCTTCCTGTTCGGTGGCGTCCATGCCAACCAGCTCTTCGGCGATCTCGCCGTTGACGGCGGCGACGGCACCCAGAACGCCTTTGCCCATGTAGCGGGCCTTGTCGCCGTCGCGACGTTCGACCGCCTCATAGGCGCCGGTGGATGCGCCCGAGGGCACAGCCGCACGGCCCATGGTGCCGTCTTCCAGAGTGACGTCGACTTCGACAGTGGGGTTGCCACGGCTGTCGAGAATCTCGCGGGCGTGGATGTCGATGATGGTGCTCATGAATGATCCCTCGGATGGTAGAGTTGGAGACCTTCTAGCGGGTGCCGGAAGGGGTGGAAAGACGTGCAAGTCGCTGTTTGCGCTCACGGAAAAGGGTATAAATGCCGGATGTGATAATTATTGCAGCCCCGACGTAGGTCAGTAGCTGCGGACGTTCGCCAAAGAAGGTCATGCCGATGATCATCGCAAAGATCAGGCGGGTGTAGCGGAAGGGCATGATGACGCCCATTTCGCCCACGCGCATGGCAACGGTCAGCGACAGATAACCTGCCATTCCGAACAGCAGTGCGCCGATGATGTTGCCCCAGTCGGCGGCATCCATCGGAACAAAGAAGGTGTCTTCGAAGAGTTGCAGGGCAAAACCGGCGATGCCGATCACGGCAAAGGCATAGCAGGCAATCACCTGACTTGAGATGTCGCGGGGCAGGACACGGGTGGCCACGTCACGGGCCGCAAGGCCGACCACAGCCCCTACGGCAAAGAGCGAGGCAGGCTCAAAGCTGGCCGATCCGGGACGGACGATCAGCAGAACGCCGATAAAGCCGACGGCAATCGCGCTCCAGCGGCGCCAGCCGACGGGCTCTTTCAGAAAGACAGCAGCGCAAAGGGTTGTGGCCAGCGGCGCGGCCTGAAAAATCGCGGTCGAGGTGCTAAGCGCGCTGGTGGTGATCGCGGTCACGAAGGACAGGGTGCCGATCAACTCGCCCAGATTGCGCAGGATAACCGTCTTGTGCAGAGAACTGGCCGAGAACAGCCGGTGGCCCGAGGATTTCGCCAGAACTGCAAAGGCGATCCCGCCGCCGATCCCAAGCAGGCCCAGAATCTGGCCGATAGACATATGGGCCGAGGCTGTTTTGACAAACATATCCTCCATGGCAAAACACGCCATCGCCAGAACAAGTAGTAGTATGCCGCGCAGGTTATCCATGCGGACGCTCTCCCCCAATGCAGGCCAAGGCCTACGCGGAAGGCGCAGCCAAAGCAAGTGTTAGCGCAAACAGAATGCGTGTCTTTTCCAGAAATCCGGTAAATGCCGGATGATCGCCCGGCGCAGGCGCGGCTTTTAGGACTTTTTGATCGGAATCCCGTAAAGTTCGAGCCGGTGGCCTTTCAGACGATACCCCAACCGCTCTGCGATCTTTTCTTGCAGGGCCTCAATCTCGGGGTCGACGAATTCGATCACTTCACCGCTGTTCATGTCGATCAGGTGGTCATGGTGTTCCCGCTCAGCGTCCTCATAGCGGGC
>JAYZYX010000078.1:0-5470 GCA_036139795.1 Pseudomonadota bacterium
GCATGGGGTAAGGGTTTTTTGATGGTTTCGGCCACGCCGCTGACCCGTTCCAGCTATCATGCCGGCGACGATTTTGCCCGTCTGCGGGACAACCGCCTGAAGAAACTGGCCGAAGCAGGCGCATAAGCGCCGCTGACCCGACATCTGATATGACATTCAAAGCGCGCCTCACTAGGGGCGCGCTTTTTCTTTAAAGGTCAGTTTGGTAAGGCCAGCAGATAGGCGGCGATGGCCTCTCGGTCACTGGCGGGCAGTTGCGCCATATTCTCGACCACATGGGCCATATGGCCGCCTGCGCTGTCGTAGTCGGGGGTAAAGCCGCTTTCCAGATAATAGGCGATGTCGCCCATGCTCCAGCCCAAGGTGGCGGGGGTGATATCCGGCACTTTGCCACGTCCTGACGGATCGGGGGCGCCGCTTAGCCACGCATCCCGCTGCAGGCCGCCAAGGGCGTTGCGGGGCGTGTGACATTCGCCGCAATGGGCCTGTGCTTCAACCAGATAGCGGCCACGTTCCAACTGGGGCGTGTCGGCGGGCATCACCCAATCCTTGGGGGTGAACAGCATCTTCCACCCGCCCAACGCGGCGCGGATGTTGAAGGGAAAGCCGACCTCATGGGGCTGGCTTGGCGTCGGGTCTGCGGGCAGGGTCTGCATATAGGCCCACAGGTCTGCCACATCCTGATCGGTCATCTTCTGATAGGCCGCATAGGGGAAGGCGGGGTAATAGTGCTGTCCCTCGGGCGAAGTGCCTTTAGTCACTGCCGAAGCAAACTGTTCTAGTGTCCAGCCGCCAATGCCCTCCTCAGGATCGCTCGAGATATTCGGGACCACGAAAGTTCCGAAGGGCGAGGCCAGTCGCTGCCCGCCAGACAAGACCAGCGGGGTCTTGCTGCCCTCGGCCATGTGGCAAGAGGCGCAGCCCGATGCGGTAAACACCTGCGCCCCGTGGACCGGATCAGGCGTCAGTGCGGCGAATGTGGCGCTGTCTACGGTTTGCGGGCGGGTGATATACAGCCCCGCCGCGCCGACAATCGCCAGCGCGGTAAGGCCCATTAGTGCAAGTGATCTCACGCGGAGCCTCAGGGCGTGCGGTAGGTTTCATGGCAGGATTTGCACGCACCGCCCAAGGGGCCCATGGCCGCGCCAATCGCCTCGGCGCTGGTGCCAGCAGCGGCTTGCATGCCTTTTGCGGCCTCTCCCAGTGCGGCCCATTTGGCGGCGAAATCATCGGGGTTTTCCCAAATTGCGGGCAGGGCGCGGGTGCCATCAACGCTCATATCATCGGTGCCTTCGACGAAAAGCGTCGGCTGATGGACCATCGACACGCCAACGATGCTGTCCGCAGCTGCCTGAGCGCCAGCGGCGTCATAGGTCAGCTCTCCCTTAGCCATGCCGCCCAGAACCCCGAGGTTCAGCGCCAGAATACGGAACTGTCCCTGACGGGCTTTGATGTTGGCGGACATATCCTGTGCCAGTACAGGCGTGGCAAGTGCCGCGACCAGCCCGAAGGCGGCGGCAGTGGCTGCAATCTGTTTCATAATGGTCACTCCCTTTCCAATACGGAAACGGTAGCACATCCGCCCCGCAATCCTTGGTGCGAATAGCCAGCGGCTGTTCAAAGCTTTGTTATTGCAGTTTGGGCATCGCCCCGCGGGAGACATTGTTCGGCGTCAGCGCATCGGGCCAGCCAAAGAAATGCTCGACGGCATAAAGGGCAAGGCAAGCGGCGACCACGGCCAACACTAGCAGAACCCGTGACAGTGGCGGCGGATTGCGCGACCACTGGGACATTTTCAAAAGCCAGCGCGGGTTCATTCGGTGAACCGGACCTTGCCGATATAGGGCAGATTGCGATTGTGCTGCGCGTAGTCGATCCCGTAGCCGACCACAAATTCGTCAGGAATTTCAAAGCCGATCCAGTCCGCCTTAAAGTCCACCTCTCGGCGCGAGGGTTTGTCCAGCAGGGCAATGGTCTTTAGCTTGGCCGGATGGCGGGCCAGCAGATATTCGGTGGTGCGTGACAGGGTGTGGCCGGTGTCCACGATATCCTCGACCACCAGCACATCGCGGCCTTCGATCTGACCGCGCAGGTCTTTCAGGATCCGCACCTCGCGTGAACTTTCCATCGCGTCGCCGTATGAGCTGACCTCAAGGAAATCCACCTCGACCGGCAGGTCCAATTCGCGCACCAGATCGGCGATAAATATGAAGCTGCCGCGCAAAAGCCCGATCACCACCAGCTTTTCGGTGCCCTCGTATTCGGCTTCGATCAGCTTGGCCAATTCCTCGATCCGGGCGGCAATGGCCTTGGCCGAGATCATTTCATCGATGACATATAGCCGCGACATGGGTTTTCTCCCCTTGAAATTCTGCGCGCATACTACGAAATGCAGGCCCACTGTCACGAATAAAACCGGTTGCTGATGCCCAAGCACTCTGAGACCCGATTTATGCCCTATACCGCCCAACAGATGTACGATCTGGTGGCAGATGTAGGCGCTTATCCGAAATTCCTGCCGTGGTGTGCGGCGGCCCGCATTCGCAGTGTGACACCCGAAGGGGATGCGCAGGTGATGGCGGCGGATTTGGTGATCAGTTTCAAAGTGTTTCGCGAACGTTTTGGCAGCCGCGTGACCCTATGGCCCGCAGATCGCAAGATTGACACCGAATATCTGGACGGTCCCTTCCGCTATATGAAGTCCAACTGGGCTTTCGCGGATGTTGAGGGCGGCTGTGAGGTGGCGTTCTTTGTGGATTTCGAATTCAAGAACGCGGTGCTGCAAAAGATCATCGGTGTTGTCTTCAATGAGGCAATGCAGCGGATCGTGCGCGCCTTTGAAAAGCGCGCACATGATCTTTACGGGGCGGACAGCAGCAGCGCCAGCGCGTGATCTCGGGCGGCGGCGCGAACATTCGCGCGGCCTATTGCGCCGAATTCCACCGTTTCGACTTTGAGAAATCCCTGAGAGGTCGCGAGGCCAAAGCAGACGCGCCCTTCGGGTTTGTATTCGGACCCGCCGGGCCCTGCGATGCCGGTAATGCTGACGGCCACATCGGCCCCCGAATGGCGCAGCGCCCCTTGGGCCATTTCCTGCGCGACCTCTTCCGAGACCGCCCCGTGCGCCTCAAGGGTCTTGGGGCGCACGCCAAGCATCTCTTCCTTGGCGCGGTTGGTGTAGGTGACAAAGCCCCTTTCGACCACCGCGCTAGAGCCGGGGATATCGGTTAGCGCCGCGCTGACCATCCCGCCGGTGCAACTTTCTGCGGTGGCGATCATGCGGCCCTCATATTTGAACCGCTCAAGGATTTTTTCCGAAAGGGACAGATCGTCGGTCATACGCCGAACACTCCGTGCGAGATGCCTGCGCCGATCATCACGCAGATCGCCGCCATGACACCAGCGAAAACATCGTCCAGCATTACGCCAAGAGCGTCTCCCCGCCGATCAGCCCAACCCACAGGGCCGGGTTTCCAGATGTCGAACAGGCGAAAGCCCGCGAAGGCCACGACCCAACCGGGCCATAGGGCCAGCACGTCCGCGCCCGCATGGGTGGCACCGATGAACACAGGGGCCAGTGCGATCCATTGTCCGGCCACTTCGTCGATGACGATTTCACCGGGGTCATGATCGTCCATGCCGCGGGTGGCGTCGGCCGTGGCCCACCAGCCGATAAAGAAGACGGCGATCAGGGCAATGTAGAAACCGTTCAAGCCGGTAAGGTCAAAGACCATCCAGCCAGCGGGCAGGGCAGCTAGCGATCCGAAGGTGCCGGGCGCTTTGGGCGCAAGCCCCGCGCCAAAGAAGGTGGCGATCAGGCGGCTGAAGGTCATGGCTTCACCAGCGTTGCGGTGGCAATGGCCGCAATCCCTTCTTCGCGTCCCGTAAAGCCCAGACGTTCGCTGGTGGTCGCCTTGACCGAGATCCGGTCCATCGCCATGCCGGTGATCTGCGCCAGCGCATCCATCATGGCTGTGGCATGGGGGCCGACCTTGGGACGTTCGCATATCAGGGTGCAGTCGATGTTGCTGATCTCGAAACCTTTTTCACGGGCCAAGAGCACTGCGTGCTTTAGGAAAATCTCGCTGGCGGCACCCTTCCACTGGGGGTCCGACGGGGGAAAGTGGCGTCCGATGTCACCTTCGGCCAACGCGCCATAGATGGCGTCGGTGATGGCATGCATCCCCACATCCGCATCCGAGTGTCCCTTCAGCGCCTTGTCATGGGGCACTTTCACGCCGCACAGCACCACGTGATCGCCGTCTTCAAAGGCATGCACGTCAAAGCCGTTTCCCAGTCTGATATCCATTCAACTCTCCAGCAGTCGCGCCGCACGGTCAAAGTCCGCGGGCAGCGTGATCTTGAAATTGTCTTCCGACCCTTGGGTCATGCGCACCTGCATTCCGGCAGTGCGGGCGATTTCCACGTCATCGGCGGCATCGCCGTGATGGGCGCGATGGGCGGCCAATAGCGGGGCAAAGTGGAACCCCTGCGGCGTTTGCGCCCGAAACAGGCCATCGCGGGCTCGGGTGCCAGCAACCATGCCGTCGTCACCAACCCAAAGGGCATCGACAACGGGCAGGGCGGGCGCGGCCCCTTCGGTGGTTTCCAGCGCCTCTAGCACACCGTCGATGACGCCTGCGCTCAGGCCCGGACGGGCCACATCGTGGATCAGCACGCGGGTCACGCCAGCATCTGCCAGCGATTCCAATCCGTTCAGGACCGAGTCGCGCCGCGTCTCGCCGCCCGCAACCCAATCGACCTCCAGCGCCTGCGCCATATCCGCATCGTCGGGGTGGATCACCATGACGATGTGGGTGATTTCGGGATGGGCGCGGAACGTCGCCAGACTATAGGACGCCACCGTCCGGCCATGAATTATGCGCCATTGCTTGGGCAAATCCCCTCCGGCGCGGCGTCCGCGACCTGCGGCGACAATGACGGCAGCAGTGCTCATAAGTCCCTCTTTTTTACGCCTTGCTTGTTTAGGCGGTGCTGCGGCCACTGGCAATCGGTTGCAGAGTTGTGATTAAAAAACAGGCAGAGGCGCTTTTTAGGGCAAAATTCAGCGGGCAAAAGTTGAATGCTTTGGGGGGCGTGGCTAACACCTAAGTACATGCACAAGGATTAAGCAGTTGGCCATTCACTTGGCAGATATCTCGATCACACCTCCGGTCCTACTGGCCCCTCTGGCAGGGATCACCGATTTGCCCTTCCGCAAGTTGGTCTCTGGCTTTGGCGCGGGACTGGTCGTTAGCGAAATGGTCGCCAGCCAGGAAATGGTGCAGGCGAAACCCGGCGTGCGTGAAAAGGCCGAGCTTGGGCTGGGGGCTGATCGTACCTCGGTCCAACTGGCGGGACGCGAGGCCTACTGGATGGCCGAAGCCGCCAAGCGCGTGGCCGCCGATGGCGCCCGTGTCATCGACATCAACATGGGGTGCCCCGCCAAGAAGGTGACCAGCGGCTATTC
>JAYZYX010000079.1:0-5732 GCA_036139795.1 Pseudomonadota bacterium
ACGGCGGGGGGGGGGGCGGCCCCCCCCCCCCCCCCCCCTTGGATCAGCTGTTGGCGATCATCTCCGACTGGCGCACGATCACTTCGGCCTGCTTGATCGAGGCGATGTCGACCAGACGGCCTTTGTAAACAGTTGCGCCTTCGCCTTTGGCTTTGGCCTCTTCCATTGCGGCCAGAATTTCGCGGGCTTCGGTGACGGCTGCTTCCGACGGGGTGAAGACCTCGTTGGCCAGTGCAATCTGCTTGGGGTGGATGGCCCATTTGCCAACCATGCCAAGGGTCGCCGAACGCAGCGCCTGTGCGCGGTAGCCTTCGTCATCGCTGAAATCGCCGAAGGGGCCATCGACGGGCAGAACGCCGTGGGTGCGGCAGGCGGCAACGATGGCGGCCTGCGCCCAGTGCCACGGATCTGACCAGTACTTTGCGCCTTCGCGCAGCATGTAATAGTTTTCCTGCGTGCCACCGATACCGGTGGTCGCCATGCCCATGGATGCTGCAAAGTCCGCAGCTCCAAGGCTCATTGCCACCAGACGGGGCGAGGCGGCGGCGATCTCTTCCACATGGGCGATGCCGGCAGCCGATTCGATGATGACTTCAAAGTTGATCTTCTTGGTACGGCCTTTGGCGGTCTCGATCGCGGTGACCAGCGCGTCAACGGCGTAGATGTCGGCAGCGCAACCCACTTTGGGGATCATGATCTGGTCGAGACGCTCGCCCGCCTGTTCCATCAGGTCCACGACGTCGCGGTACCAGTAGGGGGTGTCCAGGCCGTTGATGCGCACCGAAAGGGTCTTGTTGCCCCAATCCACATCGCTGATCGCCGCGATGATGTTCGCGCGGGCAGCGTCCTTGTCGGTGGGGGCCACCGAATCCTCAAGGTCAAGGTTGATCACGTCCGCCGCGCTGGCGGCCATTTTCTCAAACAATGCAGGGCGCGAGCCGGGGCCGAACAGCTGGCAACGGTTCGGGCGGGCGGGCGCTGGGGGCTGGATGCGGAAGCTCATCGGCTCTGCCTTTCGGTAATGATATTTCGTTTAGGTTGCGTGAATGGGTATTAAATTGCGCAGCCTCGCGCAAGCGTCTTTTCGCAAGTGCGGCATCGGACGCTGCGTTGCGGCCAAGTCATCGAAGGGATTCACCTCAATGTGGCAATGTCTGCAAGAATCTTCGATAAATCTTACAGAACTTCGAAATTTCTTCAGAAAATTCAGCAGCAGCCGCAGGATTTCGTAAGAAATCGCGCTGCAGGCGCGGCATCCTGTTTCCTGAGAAGAAGGATTTTTGCGATGATCAAGACCCCTTACCTGCTGTTTCTGGGCGATGCACCCGATCAACTTGCGGCCAAAGTCGCACAAGGCATCAAGGACTGGCGCCCCGAGAATGCCGTGGGCCAGTTCCGTATGGAAGGCTGCAAAGCCGATCTGGGCCTGACCGATATGACTCTGGCCGAGGCCAAGGCGGCGGGCGCTGAAACTCTGGTCATTGGCGTCGCCAACCGTGGCGGCGTGATCAGTCAGGCGTGGAAAAAGGTGCTGGTGGCTGCGTTGGAAGAGGGCTTTGATCTGGCCTCCGGTCTGCACAACCTGCTGCGCAACGAGCCTGATCTGGTGGCTGTTGCCGAAGCTTGCGGTCGTTCGCTGCACGACGTGCGCGTTCCCGAGGTTCAGTACCCCATCGCCAATGGTGAAAAGCGCCGCGGCAAGCGCGTGCTGGCTGTCGGGACCGATTGCTCGGTCGGCAAGATGTACACCGCGCTGGCGCTGGACAATTCGATGCGCGCCAAGGGTCTGAAAAGCACCTTCCGCGCCACCGGCCAGACTGGCATCTTGATCACCGGCAACGGTGTGCCGCTGGACGCAGTTATTGCGGACTTCATGGCGGGCTCGATCGAGTGGCTGACGCCTGACAACGATGATGATCACTGGGATATCATCGAAGGGCAGGGCAGCCTGTTCCACGTGTCCTATTCCGGTGTGACGCTGGCGCTGGTCCATGGCGGTCAGGCGGATGCGCTGATCCTGTGCCACGAGCCCACCCGCACTCATCTGCGCGGCCTGCCCGGTTATGCGGTTCCGACCCTTCAGCAACTGGCTGACATGGTTCTGCCCTTGGCCCGCGTTGCCAATCCGGATGTGAAGATCGTCGGTATCTCGGTCAACACCCAGCATATGGGCGACGCCGAAGCCGAGGCCTATCTGGCGCAGGTCGAGGCAGAAATGGGTCTGCCCGCTGTCGATCCCTACCGTCAGAGCGCGGATCGTCTGGCAGACGCTTTGGCTGCGCTGTAAGTCTTTGATCTACCGAGGGGCCTTGCGGGGCCCTTCGGACTATTGAGTATTTTTGCGATAAAGAAGGAATGGGCATGTCTTTGATCGTCCGTCGCGAGAGCTTCAAACTGGCGCAGGTCTTTACGATCTCGCGCGGGAGCCGGACCGAAGCGCAGGTGCTGTCTGTGCAAATCACGCGGGGCGGGGTCACAGGATACGGGGAATGCGTTCCCTACGCCCGTTATGGCGAGACGCTGGATAGTGTTGCCGAACAGATCGCCGGACTTCCGCAGGATATCGAGCGTAAGGCGCTGCAATATGCCCTGCCCGCAGGGGCGGCGCGCAATGCGGTGGATTGTGCCTTGTGGGATCTGGAGGCCAAGAAGACCCATCGCCGTGTCTGGGATCTGGCTGGTGTGCCTGCACCAGGCCCGGAGGTGACGGCCTACACCTTGTCTTTGGCCAGCCCCGAGGAAATGGAAGAGCAGGCGCGCAAGCATGCGTTCCGGCCATTGCTGAAGATCAAGCTTGGTACACCCGAGGACATGCCGCGTCTGGAAGCCGTGCGGCGCGGCGCGCCTGCATCGCGGATCATTGTGGATGCCAATGAAGGCTGGAGCGCCGAGGTCTATTCCGATCTGGCGCCGCATCTGGTCCGTTTGGGCGTGGAGATGGTCGAACAACCCTTGCCCGCAGGTCAGGACGATGCCCTGTTGGGGCTGGAACGCCCTGTGCCCCTTTGTGCCGATGAAAGCTGTCATGACCGCAATGGTCTGGAAAAGCTGCGCGGCAAATATGACATGATCAACATCAAGCTGGACAAGACCGGCGGCCTGACCGAGGCCTTGGCTTTGCGCCGTGCAGCCGAGGAAATGGGCTTTGATATTATGGTGGGCTGCATGATTGGCAGCTCGCTTGCGATGGCCCCTGCGACCGTTGTTGCGCGGGGTGTGAAGGTCGTCGATCTTGACGCGCCGCTGCTTCTGGCCGAAGACCGTGACAACGCCCTGCATTACGATGCCGATGGAGTGCATCCGCCTGTGGCGGCCCTTTGGGGGTAAGGCCCCCGTCGCGATCTATTAGGAGAAGACCCGACATGACCCGTACCGTCTATGTGAACGGCGAATACCTGCCCGAAACCGAAGCCAAAGTGTCCATTTTTGACCGTGGCTTTCTGATGGCGGATGGCGTCTACGAAGTGACCACCGTTCTGGACGGCAAGCTGATCGACTTTGACGGCCACGCCACGCGTCTGGCCCGCTCGCTGAGCGAGTTGGAGATGCAAGAGCCGGTCACTAAAGAAGAACTGCTTGCGATCCATCGCAAGCTGGTCGAGGAAAACGGTGTCGACGAAGGTCTGGTCTATCTGCAAGTCACCCGTGGCGCTGCGGACCGCGACTTTGCCTATCCCAAGGATGCCGAGCCGACGCTGGTTCTGTTCACCCAGAAGAAAAACGCCGTGAACAGCCCTGCAGCGAAGACCGGTATCTCGGTCATCTCGATCCCCGATATCCGTTGGGGCCGTCGCGACATTAAAACCGTGCAGCTGCTGTACCCCTCGATGGGCAAGATGGCGGCCAAGGCGGCGGGTGCCGATGATGCGTGGATGGTTGAGGATGGTTTCGTGACCGAGGGCACCTCGAACAACGCATATATCGTGAAGGACGGTGTGATCATCACCCGCAATCTCAGCACCCACATCCTGCACGGAATCACCCGTGCCGCTGTTCTGCGCTTTGCGGAAGTGGCGCAGATGAAGATCGAAGAGCGTCCCTTCACCATCGAAGAAGCGCAAAACGCGGATGAGGCCTTTATCACCTCGGCCACGTCATTTGTGCAGCCCGTGGTCAAGATTGACGACAAAGCTGTCGGTACCGGCGCCGTTGGCCCCGTAGCTTCGCGCCTGCGCGAGATCTATCTGGAAGAAAGCCGCAAAGCCGCAATCTGATCCTGACTTCATCGTTGTGACACAGGTTATGCGCCATTGTGGTGCATAACCTGCGGTTGTGCTTGCTTTTGCTGGCGCATTCGGGCCTGTAGGGGCGCGACGTGCAGAGATTCAGAGAGGATTTAATGCGCAGGCTATTGGGAAGTGTCGTTTTGCTGGCGGGTGTTGGCCTGACCGGATTTTACGGCATTCGGACAAATGCACCCGAAATCGAAGCCAAAGTCCTGAAAAGCGCCGAAGCCAAAGGGCAGTCGGCCATTCATGGTGTGACTGTGACGGTTTCGGGTCGGGATATCGAACTGGGCGGCATTGTCGACAGTGTCGAAGAAGAAGAGATGCTGCGCACGGAATTCGCGCAGGTGACTGGTCTGCGTGAGATGCGGACTGACTGGACCGTGCTGCCTAAGGTGTCTCCGTTCACTTTCGGGGCGCGGTGGCAGAATGGCAGCCTTTCTGTAGACGGACATGTTCCTAGCGAAGCAGTGCGGGACACGCTGGCCGTGGCACAGGATGCGCCGGTGGAAACCTTGACCATGGCCTCTGGCGCCCCAGAAAACTGGAGCGGTGCGGCCGAAGCAGGTCTTGGGGCGGTAAAGCTGCTGGAAGAAGGCGTTCTGAACCTATCGGATTCGACTTTGGCGATCAGCGGCATCGTGCGTAGCCCTGTCGAAGAGGCGGCGTTGAACGCGTTGCTTCAGGCCGTGCCTGAGGGGTTCACCGTCGAGACCGACCTGACCCTGCTGGATGACGGCACGCCCCCCGTTTATGACGTTGAATACAACGCCACGACCGGTCTTGCGATCAACGGCAAGCTGCCTGCGGGCATGTCGCGCCGTGATGTGGCCGAGGTTCTGGGCTTTGACGTGTTCTCGGGTACTGGTGCCACCGGTCTTGTGGGCGACGCCGCTGGCCAACTGGCGCGGATCGCAGTTCTGCGGGACTGGCTGCCAGAGCTGGAAGACGTGGTTCTGACCCGCACCGAAGACGGTATCAGCCTGTCGGGCACGGTTGCGCCCGGTGTGGATGCGGAACTGGTCAGTGCAGGGATCGCTGCCATGTTGGGTGGTGAGGTTAGCCTGACCTCTGCTGCAGTCAGCGTGCCGGATGGCACCCAGAGGACCAACGCCGCCAGCGGCGTGACAGAAGTGGCGCAGGCTGGATACTGGTTGCCCCGTGTGGACTTTGTCCCCTCGATTCAGACCTGTGATGCGGAAATCACCCGTGCGCTTGAGGGCGAAGGGGTGCAGTTCGTGTCGGGTGCAGCGCGTCTGGATGCCAAGGCAGCGCGGGCGGTGAACCGTATTGCGGCAGTCGTGGCGCATTGTGTGGCTGAGGGTGGTCTGACCGCGATCATCGGCGGGCATACCGATTCTGTCGGGGATGCCGCAGCGAACACATCCCTTAGCCAAGAGCGGGCAGGGGCAGTGCGTGCGGCCCTTGTGGCCCGAGGCGTTGCCACTGAGGCCTTGGAGGCGATCGGTTTCGGCGACACCCGTCCCGTTGCCACAAATGACACAG
>JAYZYX010000080.1:0-11019 GCA_036139795.1 Pseudomonadota bacterium
ACAGGTCTAAATCGATAATGACGATAATGACCAAAAGCGTCGCGGGATGGAGCAGCCCGGTAGCTCGTCAGGCTCATAACCTGAAGGTCGTAGGTTCAAATCCTACTCCCGCAACCAATACTAATTCTTCATGAATATCAACGGCTTGAGAATCCAGTGCACCGATGGTGCCTTGTGCTTTGCCTATTCCTGATTACACCTCAGCAACCGCCAGCAAACGCACAGCGAAACCTCCTCGAAGGTAAGCAGTGCAGCTTCATCATGGCCGCCCACAGCATACGCAGACCTTTCTACACCTCAGCCGATTACCACTCGGATGCCTCACTGAGCGTCAGATTTAGCATATCCATCAAGGGTGCCACAAATGCGCCCGAAAGATATGTAAATATTGCCTACGAAATGGAGAATATGCCGTGTCGGTTGCTAGTGATATCTTGAATGCTTTCTACCAATCTATGGCAGGCCCTGAGAGCCGCTTGTGGCCATATTACTTGGCGACGTCTGTCTTGATCGCCTTCGCCGTCTACCGAGCGCGCAAAATCCAAATCCCATTCTCGAAATGGCTCTTTCCTAAAGAAATCTATCTACATACATCTCATATGATAGATTTGAAGGTCTTTGGCGTCTCTTTGATCTTGCATGCGCTTGGTTTGTTTAACCTCGTCTTTTTCGCATCGTTTATTGCGGATCAAGTTTCTGCGTGGCCGATCATTAGGTTTGGCGCGGAACCGCTTCCCGAATTACTTGTTGCCATCATCCTCCTCTGTGTATTGGATTTTGCGATCTATTGGGTCCACCGGATTCATCATGAGAGCCGGATCTTCTGGCCATTCCACTCGCTGCATCACTCGGCAGAGGTCATGACCCCGGTGACTGTCTACAGAAAACACCCCATTTACGACGTGATTTCGATCTTCACAAAGGGCGTGCTGATCGGGCTTTTACAGGGCGTCTTTCTGTTGTTTTTCGCTTCAGAAACCGCCTATTCGACGATCGCAGGGGTCAACGCCGCATATTTTGCCTTTTATATGGCCGGAGCGAATTTGCGTCATTCCCATGTGTGGATCAGTTTTGGTGCATTTTTTGAACACCTCTTTATTTCTCCTGCGCAGCACCAGATCCATCATTCAATTGATCCGAAGCATCACAACAAAAACTATGGTGAGGTGCTGGCGATCTGGGACTGGATGTTTGGTACTCTCTACATTCCGAAGAACGAAGAAATCATTGAGTTTGGGCTGGGGAATGCCCGTGGTGAGCGTATCCGCCAACGGCACGATACCCTAAAAAATGCGATGTTGGTCCCCATTCAGGACTCATGGAAACAAATTCTTAAGAAGTTTGCGAAATTCTCGACGGAGAAGAGTGACACAGACAGGTTGGCACGGTGACACGCGGTTTTTCTATCTACCTCGATCTGGTGCGGTTTGTCGCGGCGGTCGTCGTTTTGCTGTCGCACTTCGGCTATCCGCGTTTTTCGGATGGCCGATGGCTTTGGATTCGTGAGTTGAATTTGGGCAGCGATGCCGTCGTCCTCTTTTTCGTTCTCTCTGGTCTGGTGATTGCGCATGTGGCCAAGTCGAAAAGTGGTGGACTGCAGCGCTTTACCTTTGATCGCGCCACGCGATTGATTTCTGTCGCGCTGCCGGTGCTGCTATTGGGCTTTGTTCTTGACCGCTTCGGGGCATGCGTCGCGCCGGAAGGCTACTCGGTGACCTACTACAATGAGGTGCCGTTTTGGTACCAGATGCTGCGGGGGCTGAGTTTTTCCAATGAGTGGGCTGTTTTGCCCGTTCGATTAGGGTCAAACGGACCTTATTGGTCGCTGAGCTATGAAGCTGCCTACTATGCGTTCTTCGCCGTCGCGTTTTACTTGCGCGGGGTGCGGCGCGTCGGGCTACTTATGCTTGGATGTGCGATTGTTGGTGCGCCGATCTTGTTCTTAATGCCCGCGTGGTTGTTGGGGGTCCTGCTGTATCGGGGTTTGCAGCGCAGACAACCTTTGCCCCGCAGTGTGGCGCTTTTGTGCGCTGTCATGCCGGTCGCACTTTATCCGGTTGCTTTGTGGGGGAACCTGCCCGCGCAGCTCTATAGTTGGACCGCTCATATTGACGCTGCACTGTCTCTGCGGTTTTCGAATGAGTTTTTGTGGAACAATATTCTGGCTGTGTTTGTGTGTGTGCATCTATACGGGATGGCTTCCTTGCTAGGCGACAATGCCTTTGGCAAAGGCGCTCCGCTGATCAAATGGGCTGCTGGGGGAAGTTTCTCGCTCTATCTTGTGCACTATCCCGCCATGCAGTTTCTGGCGGTCTTCGATGTGTGGCCGTCCTTTGCGCTTCTTTATGACCTCGTGTTTTTGGGCGTGACGCTGGTGGTATGTTATCTGTTTGCCGCGATATTCGAACGGCCATTACCTTACTTCCGAGAAGTGCTGACAGGGCGGTTTCCGCAATTCCGTCAGTTGGCGACAAATCGGGCGCGGTAGTCTGATGGGGCTTCGCCACGTGCGGCGCGGAAACGGCGCGAGAAATAGGCGGGATCAGCGAACCCCAGACGGTAGCCGATCTCTGCCACCGGCAATTGGGTAAAGGCCAGAAGGCGGCAAGCTTCGGTCATCAGGCTATGCTCAATGTACGCGTTGGCACTTAGACCTGCGATCTTGCGACAGGTGCGGCTTAGATGGCCTGCGCTGACAGAAAGGGCATCGGCGTAGTCTGCCGTGCGCCAGTTGCTTTCATGGTGGTCCGCGATAAGGCGGTTCAACCGGTCCATCAGCGTACCCCCTTCGGCCCGCGCAGGATCGGTGTCATGACGTGCGGCGGCGATTGCCGCGATCAGTGCATGAGAGAACGCGACCAGCAAATGGGTGCGAAAGCTTTCGCCTGATTGAAAGGTAATCATCAACTGGGCGATGGTTGTTCGCATCACGTCTGTCGCAGGCACCATAAATGGATGCTGTAAGGCACCATCAAGCGCCGATGTCCGTGGCTGCATCGCCTTGATCACTGGTGAGGGAAAGCTGAGCACGTCTCCTTCCGTGCCTTGGGCAAACGCAAAGCCGTGGACGGTGCGTGGCGGCACAAACAGCAGCGTCCCTTGGGACAGGCGTTCGCGTCGCCCGTCAAGTTCGACCTCGGCATGACCACGTGCCAGATGGAAAACCTGATACATCTGCTCATGACGGTGCGGCGTGATCTTCCAGTCATGAAGTCGCGCTCGGTCCCAGATTCTCTCGACGTGGATGACATCGGGGAAATCGCTGGTCTCGCCGAAAAGCGTAAAGCTTGGGATATGTTTTTCGCTGCTCATGTTCGAATAGTACCAGAGCTTGCTGGATTGATCCATTCTTGGCGGACATGGTGGCTTGTAATGTGCAATTCTCAGAGGAGGACGCGCATATGAAAACCCAAGTCGCCATTATTGGCGGTGGTCCGTCGGGACTGCTGCTATCGCAACTGCTGAACAAGGCCGGCGTTGCCACGGTCATTCTTGAGCGGAGCACCCGTGACCATGTTCTGTCCCGCATTCGGGCAGGCATTCTAGAGTGGGGCACGGTGGATCTGCTGCGCGAGGCGGGTGTTGGCGCGCGTATGGACAGCGAAGGTTTTCCTCATGACGGCTGTTTTCTGACTGATGCGGACATGAAGGTCCGGATCGATTTCAAGGAACTGACCGGCAAGCAGGTGATGGTCTATGGCCAGACCGAGGTGACGCAAGACCTCTACACCGCGCAGGACGCTATGGGCACCACGATCATTCATGGGGTTGAAGATGTGACCCTGAATGATCTGGAGGGGCCCGGCAGCTATGTGGAATACACTCTGAACGGGCAGCGTCAGCGGATCGATTGTGATTTTATTGCGGGCTGCGACGGCTTTCACGGGGTCAGCCGCAAGACTATCCCCGAAGAAAAGCGCCGTGAATTTGAGCGCGTGTACCCCTTTGGTTGGCTGGGGGTTCTGTCGCGGACCAAGCCGGCGGATGATGAGCTGATCTATGCGAACTCGCCCCGCGGATTTGCGCTGGCCTCAATGCGGAATGCGCAGCTGTCGCGCTACTACATTCAGGTGCCTCTGACCGACAAACCCGAAGACTGGAGCGATGACTCCTTCTGGGCCGAACTCAAGCGCCGCTTGCCGTCTGAGGTTGCCGCGACGATGGAGACTGGCCCCTCGATCGAGAAATCCATCGCGCCGTTGCGCAGCTTTGTGTCCGAGCCTCTGCGTTGGGGCAACCTGTTCCTTGTGGGCGATGCGGCCCATATCGTGCCGCCGACGGGCGCCAAGGGCCTGAACCTTGCGGCTTCGGATGTGTTCTACCTGTATCAGGCCCTGATCGAGGCGCTGAAAGGCAACACCAGCGGCATTGATGCCTACTCGGAACTGGCGCTGCGGCGGATATGGAAGGCCATGCGCTTTAGCTGGCAGATGACCACCATGCTGCACCGGTTCGAGGGCGAGGACAGTTTCGCCGAACAGATGCGCCGCGCGACGCTGGATCATCTGGCCCATTCGGAAACAGCGCGCCGCGAGCTGGCCGAGAACTACATCGGTCTGCCATTCTGATAGCCTCGAACGGCTTAAAACCTTTACGCCCGCAAGAGGACAGCCTTCTTGCGGGCTTTTTGCTTGCGCCTCTGTTAAGGAAGCTTAGATCGAAGGGGAACATCCTTTCAGGCCCCTTGTGGCAGGAAGAACCAGCCCGTATACGGCCGTCCTCACATGCGGTCTTTTCATGCCGGAGGCACCATGACGCTTCAGACGCCATACTACCTGATTGATAAATCGCGGCTGTTGCCGAACATGGAAAAGATCGCCTGGCCGCGGGAACATTCGGGTGCAAAGGCGCTGTTGGCGTTGAAATGTTTCGCCACTTGGTCGGTGTTCGACATGATGAGCGAATACATGGACGGCACCACCTCCAGCAGTCTCTATGAGGTTAAACTGGGGCGCGAGAAATTCCCCGGTGAGACCCACGCTTATTCCGTCGCTTGGGCGGACAATGAGATCGACGAGGTGCTGGCAAGCTCGGACAAGATTATCTTCAACACCGTGGGTCAGTTGACACGCTTTGAAGAGGTCAGCCACAACCACACCCGTGGCCTGCGTGTGAACCCCGGTGTCTCGACCAGCGGTTTTGATCTGGCCGACCCTGCGCGTCCCTTCAGCCGTTTGGGCGAACATGATCCGGCGAATATCGAGCCTGTGGCCGATCTGATCACTGGCTTTATGTTCCACAACAACTGCGAGAATGCGGACTTTGACCGTTTTGACGCGATGCTCTCCAGCATCGAGCAGCGCTTTGGCTATCTGATCCGCAAGATGGAATGGATCAGCCTTGGGGGCGGTATCCACTTTACTGGCGAGGGCTATCCGCTGGACAAACTGGCCGAGCGTCTGAAGCGCTTTAGCGACCAGAATGAGGTACAGGTTTACCTTGAGCCCGGCGAAGCGGCTATTACCAAGTCAACGACGCTGGAAGTCACTGTTCTGGACACTTTGTTTAACGGCAAACAACTTGCGATTGTGGACAGCAGCATTGAAGCGCATATGTTGGACCTGCTGATCTATCGTGAAAGCGCACGGATGGATCAGTCGGGGGAACATGAATGGATGGTCTGCGGCAAGTCCTGTCTGGCCGGAGACATTTTTGGCGAGTTTAAATTTCCTGCGCCTCTAAAGGCAGGGGACCGGATCAGCATTCAGGATGCGGCCGGTTATACGATGGTGAAAAAGAACTGGTTCAATGGCGTTAAAATGCCTGCCATTGCAATCCGTGAACTTGACGGGACAGAGCGTCTGGTCCGTGATTTCACCTATGAAGATTTCGCGGCAGCCCTGTCGTGATTGTGTCGCCTTCGGGCGTTAGTGCTTTACCCTAAACGACAAACCAAAGGGGGTTCGTTGCGTTGAAACAGAACGTACTCATCATCGGCGCTGGTGGCGTCGCTCAGGTCGTGGCGCATAAATGCGCGCAAAACAACGATGTGCTGGGGGATATCCATATCGCCAGCCGGACGCTTTCGAAGTGCGAGGCGATCCTTGAGTCCGTCCGCGAAAAGGACGCGATGAAGCAAGATGGCGTTCTGCAAGCCCATCAAGTGGACGCAATGGACAGCGCCGCAGTCGCTGCGCTGATCAACAAGACCGGTGCGCAGATCGTGATCAACGTGGGCTCGGCCTTCGTGAACATGACCGTCATGGATGCCTGCATCGAAACGGGTGCCGCCTACATCGATACCGCCATCCACGAAGACCCCACCAAGATTTGCGAAACCCCGCCGTGGTACGCCAACTACGAATGGAAAAAGCGCGATCTCTGCGCCGAGAAGGGCGTGACCGCCATTCTGGGTGCGGGCTTTGACCCGGGCGTTGTGAACGCTTTCGCGCGCTTTGCCATTGATGAATACATGGACGAAGTGAAGTCCATCGATATCGTGGACATCAACGCAGGCTCGCACGGCAAGTATTTCGCGACGAACTTCGACCCCGAGATCAACTTCCGTGAATTCACCGGCGTCGTCTACTACTGGGAAGACCAGCAGTGGAAAGAGAAGAAGATGTTCGAAACCGGCCACGATTGGGATCTGCCCGTCGTCGGCACTTGCCGTGCCTATCAGTCGGGTCACGACGAAGTGCACTCGCTGGCGACCAACTATCCGCAGGCGGACGTGCGCTTCTGGATGGGTTTCGGCGATCACTACATCAACGTCTTCACCGTGCTGCAAAGCCTTGGCCTGCTGTCCGAACAGCCTGTCAAAACTGCCGAAGGTCAGGAAGTGGTGCCGCTGAAAGTGGTTAAGGCCGTGCTGCCCGACCCCTCCAGCCTTGCGCCGAACTACACCGGCAAGACCTGCATCGGCGATCTGGTGAAAGGCACCAAAGACGGCAAAGACGTTGAGGTCTTTGTCTACAACGTGGCCGATCACAAAGACGCCTACAACGAAGTGGGCAGCCAAGGCATCAGCTACACCGCAGGCGTGCCGCCCGTTGCCGCCGCGATGCTGGTGGCGACTGGCGAATGGGACGCCAAGACCATGAAAAACGTCGAAGAGCTGGACCCCAAGCCCTTCTTCTCCATTCTGGACAAGATCGGCCTGCCGACCCGTGTGCAGGTTGGCGGTCTGGGTGGCGAAGACAAAGCCTGGAACGAATAAGCGTCCCTTGGGGATGCACGAAGGGCGGGGGGTTCCCCGCCCTTTTTCGTTGGGGCCGTGCGCTTTGATTTCTATCGCGTGGCCGTGCGATTGCCGTTAATGAGGCGGCATGGAATCTGAAAACACCTTCGACATCTTTCTTGTGGCACCTCCGGGGCTGGAACCTGTTCTAGCCGATGAGGCGCGTGAGCGCGGCTTTCAAGGCGTGGTGCAAGAAGCGGGCGGCGTCACCGTGCGCGGCGACTGGACCGAGGTCTGGCGCGCCAACCTGCAACTGCGCTGTGCCGTGCGTATTCTGGCCCGTTTCGCCAGCTTCCGCGCTATGCATCTGGCGCAGCTGGACAAGCGCGCCCGCAAGATCGACTGGGCCGCTTTGCTGCCCCAAGGCATTAGCCTGAAGGTCGAGGCGACTTGCCGTAAATCCAAGATTTACCACGATCGCGCCGCGGCCGAGCGGGTGAAGAAGGCGGTCAAAGACATCGTAGGGGCCAAGATTGACCCCGAAGCGCAATTGGTGATCAAGCTGCGCATTGAGGACGATCTGTGTACCTTCAGCATCGATACCACCGGTGAGAGCCTGCACAAACGCGGCCATAAAGAGGCAGTGAACAAGGCACCCATGCGGGAA
The DNA here is from genome assembly GCA_036139795.1 of Pseudomonadota bacterium. Classification (GTDB taxonomy): domain Bacteria; phylum Pseudomonadota; class Alphaproteobacteria; order Rhodobacterales; family Rhodobacteraceae; genus Donghicola. Next base: position 7,788 of record JAYZYX010000080.1, read on the forward strand.
AACCTTGCGGCCGCCTTCCTGCGTCAATGCGGTTATGACGGAACGCAGGTGGTCGTGGATCCCATGTGTGGCTCTGGTACCTTCATCATTGAGGCCGCCGAGATGGCCTCGGGACTTTATCCCGGGCGCACCCGTGATTTCGCGTTCCAAGAACTTCAGAACTTTGACCCCAAGGTCTGGCAGCGTCTCAAAGATAGCGCCGAACCTACGGTCCCGCCGTTGCGCTATTTCGGGTCGGACAGGGATCAGGGCGCGGTCCGGATGAGCACCGCGAATGCCACGCGGGCAGGGGTCATGGATGCCTGTCAGTTCACCTGCCAAAGCGTCAGCGACTTGACCCCGCCCGAAGGCGTGCCCGCCGGACTGGTCATCGTGAACCCGCCTTACGGCGCGCGGATTGGCAATAAAAAGAACCTGTTCGCGGTGTACGGTGCCCTTGGCAAAACCCTGAAAGAGCGGTTCCACGGCTGGCGCGTAGGCATCGTCACCAGCGAGCCCGGCCTTGCAAAAGCCACTGGTCTGGACTTCCTACCCGGTCTGCCACCCGTGCCTCACGGGGGGATGCGCATCGCGCTCTACCGGACGGCACCGCTGCCTTAAGCGCTTAGGCCGGTTCTTCCACCAGTTCGGGCTCTGGCGTTTCTGCTGCGGCGGGAGCGTCTGCGGTCTTCTCGGCAACTGTGAAATTGCTGATCGTCTCGCGCAGGGCGGCGGCCTGTGCAGCAAGCTCTTCGGCAGTGGACGACATTTCAACCGAGGCAGAGTCATTTGCTTGGGTTGAATCGTCCAGCTCGATGATCGTCTTGCGCATTTGCTCCGCGCCCAGAGCGATCTCGGAGTTTGCGCGGGACATGTCACTGACCAGCGCTGATGTTCGCTCGATCAACTCTACCAATGCATTCAGCTTGTTGCCCGCGTCCTTTGTGGCCAGCACCGACCCTGCCGAGATCTCGCTGATCTCGATTGCGGCGGACTGGCTGCGTTCAGCCAGTTTGCGCACCTCTTGGGCCACCACGGCAAAGCCGCGCCCATGCTCGCCCGCGCGGGCAGCCTCGACCGCGGCGTTCAGGGCCAACAGGTCGGTCTGGCGTGCAATCTCTTGGATGACGCCGACTTTGGCCAGAATGTCACTAAGGGCGGCCAGAGCGTGTTGGACCTCTTCGCCGCTGATGCGGGCATCTCTGGCGGCCTCGACGGCGACGGCTTCGGTCATGCGGGCGTTCTCGGCGGTGCGGGCGATGTTGCCGTTGATCTCTTCAATCGCCGACGCGACCCTTTCCGTCGCAGCGCTTTGCTGGGTGGAGGCATCACTGATGCTCTCGGACGAGCGGGCCATCTGTGTGGCCCCGACGGCCACATGCTCTGCACCGGTCTGGACTTCGGTCACGATGCCGCGCAGGCCGACGACCATGCGATTCAGATTGTGCAATAGGGCGCTAAGTTCTGAATTTCCGGTGATATTGGCCATATGGGTCAAATCGCCATTCGCCACTTGGGCGCTAAGAAGGTTGGCCTTGTAGACCCCTTTCATCAGCGTTTTGATCATGCGGAAGGCGGCAATAACAGACACCAGCAGCGCCAGCCCCATGATGCCAAAAGCGATCAATCGCGCCTGTTCATAGGCTTGCCGCGATGCGCTGACGGCCTCGTTCATGGCACGGGTTTCGCGGGACTGTACCTCGCGGATGGTGGTGGACATCTCTGAATGAACCAATGAACTGTTCATGAACAGCTTTTCCGACGCTTTCGCCTGATCGCCATTGGGCAGATCGGCAAGTACCCGTGTGTTGATCCCCTCCAACTCTTTGCGCAGGCTGTCGTAGCGGTCCAGAAGCTTGACCGTTTCGGTCCGTGCGGTGGCGCGGGCGGTGTCCAGCACCAAGCCTTGCTTGCCGCGCAGGGCCTCAAGTTCGGCTGTGAATGTGCGGCGCAGGCTGTCGTCGTTCAACATGATGTAATCGCGCATGATCCGCTGGATCTCGGCCTGTTGTTCGGCCAGTTCATCAAAGGTACGGATCGCGCTGAAGTTCTCCTGAACGATGGTCTGACTGCGTGTTTGCATGGCCTGAAGCTGATACAGCGAAAAGCCCCCCATCGCGGCCATCAGCCCCAATAGCATGATGAAGGTCAGGGTCAGGCGGGCTTTGAGTGACATGCGCATGGCTGGGTCCTTCCAAATACCGCTGCATGAACGATGATGGCGGCCGGAAGGCTGTGTCTTGCCGACGCATCATCCATAGTCTTCCGTCAGTCTACGGCAGGGGCTGCTCGGATGGCATTGGCCGTCAGGTCAGGTTCGCCACGTCAATTCTGGTGCATGCCGCCAGTGATTGCCCGATTGACCAACGCTTTGGAATTTGCGACCCAAGCCGGACTATTTTGGGAGACAGCACCATGTCCAAGAAGATTTTTGTCCTGAACGGCCCCAACCTGAACCTCTTGGGCAAGCGCCAGCCCGAGATTTATGGCCATGACACATTGGCCGACGTCGAGGCCAAACTGCGCGAGATCGCAGGGGCGGCAGGACAGGAGATTTCCTTCCACCAGTCGAACCACGAAGGCGAGATTGTCGAGACCATCCACAAAGCCCGCCTTGAGGGCTGCGGTGTGATTATCAATCCGGCGGCCTACACCCATACTTCGGTCGCGATCCGCGATGCGCTGCTGACCTGCGAAATGCCGATCTTCGAAGTGCATATCTCGAATGTCCATGCGCGCGAGGCTTTCCGCCACCATTCCTATGTCTCGGACATTGCGACAGCAGTGATCGCGGGCCTCGGGGTTGAGGGCTACAACGCGGCGATGCGCCGACTGCTGCAACTGCTCTAATCGATTTTTCGATCAATTGGTCGAAAATGGATCGGATGTACCTATCGGTGACTTCGTGTTGCCGATAGGAAACCGGCGCTCTGATCTGCACGTTCTGCCCGCGTAAAAATGCAGGCAACGTGGATATTTCTACGTTTCTTGCTGTGATTTCCGATACATAAAGTCCCGCAGCCGCGCCCAAGGGGTGCGCAGATGGCGCATGACGCGCGAAACGGGAGATGACCCATGACCGCAACGATCATCGACGGCAAGGCCTTCGCGGCCAAGGTGCGCGAACAAGTGGCCGGCCACGTAAGCCGCCTGAAAGAAGAACACGGCATCACCCCCGGTCTGGCGGTGGTGCTGGTGGGCGAGGATCCGGCCTCTCAGGTCTATGTGCGCTCGAAGGGCAAGCAGACCGTCG
>JAYZYX010000081.1:0-28600 GCA_036139795.1 Pseudomonadota bacterium
GTTCATCGTGACAATGCCGCTGTCCGCACGATCCGCGCCAAAAATCAAACGACATAGCTCGGTGCGGCCTGCGCCAACCAATCCACCCAGACCGACAATCTCACCGGCGCGGACTGAAAGGCTCACATCACGCACGGCGGTACCTCGGGTCAGGTTCTGAACCTTCAAGACCTCATCCCCCGGACTGCGCGGCACGTCTTCACCGAAGAGATCCGACAGCGCCCGACCCACCATCAACGAGATCATGCGATCAATCGTCAGCCCCTGCCGGTCAAGCGTGGCAACCGAAGCCCCATCTTTCAACACCGTGACCCGATCCGAAATCTGCATGATCTCATCCAGACGGTGAGAGATATAGATGACCGCAACGCCCTTGGCCCGCAGATCGTCAATGATCGCCAGCAGGCGCTGTGCGTCCTGTACGGGCAGCACGGCGGTCGGCTCATCAAACACCATCACGCGGGCGTTCTTGGACAGGGCCTTAGCGATTTCGACCACCTGTTGGTGGGCCACAGACAGCGAGCCTGCCAGCGCATCGGGAGAAATATCAAAGCCCAGACTGTCCAGCAGCGCACGGGCGCGGCGGCGTAGATCAGGCCAGCGGATCACGCCGGGCAATTGGCCCATGAAAATGTTCTCGGCCACAGTCAAATCACCTGCCAGCGCCATTTCCTGATGGATCACCACAATGCCACGGTCGATGGCTTCTTGCGGGCTGGCAAAGCGGATTTCACTGCCATCGATGGCAACCGTTCCGTGGGTTGGCACATGTTCGCCACCAAGCACGCGCATCAACGTGGATTTGCCCGCGCCGTTTTCGCCTACCAGCGCATGAACCTCTCCGGCCCGCAGATCGAAATCGACGCCTTGCAGCGCCTTAACCCCACCGAAATACTTGTGGATACCGGTTAACCGAACCAGATCGCCCATCGCGTCCTCCTGTCTGGTCAAAGGGATGCGCCCGAACCCCGCAAGGTCCGGGCGCCAGAGAGGAGGCGATCAGAAGACCGCTTCGGGATTGTAGTACTGGTCAACGTTCTCTTGCGTGATCACAGCAGGCTCGGTGTAGGTGATTTTGGGAATGTCGGTCATGGTGCCGTCGATAACGCCCTTGGCGATATCCACTGCGGTCGCCGCAACCTGCGCCGGATTGTTCAGACCGGTGGCACCGTATTCGCCGGTCTTGATCAGCTCGAGCGCCTCTTTCTGGCCGTCAGCAGCCGCGACCAGCAGCACCTTATCCTCCAGACCCTGCGCCCGCAGAGCGTTGCGCGCCCCCAGCAGCATCGAGTCATTCTCGCCCAGAACCACATTCACGTCAGGATGGGCGGTCAGGATGTCTTCCATCGCGGTCAGGCCACCTTCGTTGCCCCAGCCGCCCCAGCCCTGGCCGACGATCTCATAAGACGCCTTGCCGCCGTTCTTCAGCTGACCCTCGATCAAGCCGGCCAGCACACCAAGACGGCGCTCTTGCCCAACTTCGTTGCCTTGGTCACCCGACAGCAGCGCGATTTTCAGGTCCTGACCATCGGTCTCATCCGCCAGCCACTGACCTACCAACATGCCGTTGCGGGTGTTCGAGGACTGCACCAGCGTCACGATGTTTGCTGATGCATCAATGCTGCTGTCGATCGCGATCACCGGCACGCCCGCATCTGCGGCAGCGTTCACGGCGCGGACAAGACCCTGACTGTCGCGCACGTTGATGATCAGCGCGTCAACGCCCTGCGCCACCAGATCTTCGACGTCGGCCACCTGTTTGTTCAGGTCATTGCCCGCATCAGCAGAGATCGGGGTGCAGCCGATTTCCTCGGCCCGTTTACGGGCTGCCACGTCCTGCGCAGCAAAGTAAGGCGCGTCCAGCGTCTTCATCGAGATACCGATGGTGCAGCCTTCGGCGCTGGCAGCGGTTGCGCACAGGGTCGCGATCACCGCCGCGGCGGTGGTTTTCAAATGGTTCATGATATCCTCCCGGTTTTTACTCCGAGGCGAGTCTTTGCTGCCTCGTGTTTTGTAGTTTTAATACGTAACTTTCAGACCGGTCAACTGGATTCCGCAGGTTTTTCTACAAAATCTGTAGTGAATTTCCGGAATTCACCCCCAGAAACCCCCAAATGCGGGAATGATTGGGTAATTTTACTACAAAACCGTCAGGAGGCGCCGCGCAGCTTCGCCAGACCTTCCTTCATTCGCGCCACGCGATCGTGGTGGGCTGTCCCACGCCGCAGGCTGACGGCTGTGGACAGGATGTCGATCACCACAAGATGCGACAGACGCGAAACCGTCGGCGTGTAAAGGTCGGTGTTCTCCAGGGTCTCGACCAGCAGGACCAGATCGCAATGGGCGGCCAACGGGCTGCCTGCGTGGCCGGTGATTCCGATGGTGGCTGCCCCACGGGCCCGCGCCACCTCTGCCGCCTGCACAACCTCGCGGGTTTGACCGGTGTTCGAGATTGCAACCGCCACGTCACCCTCTCCCAGCATGTCGGCGGTCATATACATCTGGTGGCTGTCCGAAGGCGCACCGCAGGGCACGCCGAACAGGGGGAATTTCTGCTGCGCATCCCGCGCCACGATACCCGATGCACCAAAGCCGAAAAATTCGATCCGCTGTGCGCCCGCCAACACATCCACGGCAACGCCGATCTGCGCGGTATCCAGCTTGGACTGCGCCCAGTTCAGGTTCGAAAGGTTAAAGTCGAAGACCTTATTCACGATCGCACCCAGATCATCCTCGGCGGTGATCGCGGTATGCGAGGTGGTGCGGGCAAAGGCCAGACTACGCGCCAGCCTGACCCGCAGGTCGCGAAACCCTTCGCAGCCGATGGCAGTGCAGAACCGGATAACTGTCGGCTCGCTAACCTCGGCGGCTTTGGACAGGGTGGCCAGCGTCATACCAACCACCTCTTCGGGGCGATCAAGGATCACCTCGGCCACGCGCCGGTCGGACTTGCGCAGGTCATCACGCAAGCGGACGATATCTTCTAGAAGGTTGTCATCCGGCGTGCGTGCGCTGTCCATGGATCGGCCTTTCAGGTCTTGATGGACAGGCATTCTCCGGCGGTGGGTCGGATGATCAGCGGGAACTCTGACCCAAGTGCCGCCGCGTCGATGACGTCCGGGTCTACGGTATTGAAGGCGAACATACCGAAATGATGCGGGATCAGAAAGGGGCTGTGCTGCGCCAATTCAATGGCCTCGGGCAGATGGAAATTCCCCGGAATTCCAAAGGCCGCACGCTGCGCATCGCGCCCGTTGACCGGCAGCAGGCAGATATCCGGCGCAAAGTCCCTGACCCGCTGCGCCAACCCGTCAAACGGAATGCTGTCACCCGAATGGTAAAGGCGCAGAGCAGGCGCGGCGATCCCGTAGCCCAGAAACCGGTGATGGCCCGCATCGTCACGCTCCAGCGCCTCGTGAGCGGCAGGAAACACTGTCAGCGCCAGATCAGGCAGTGGCTTCAGGTCTTGGTCGGCATCCACAAGGATCAGCCGCGCCTCTGCACCAATCCGCGTCCGCGCCAATTCGGCGCAGGCGGCTGGCACCACGAAAGGCACATCGGGAAAGCGCCGGTGCAGCGGCCCCAGCGTGTCAGGATCAAGGTGATCTGTATGACCATGCGTGACCAGTACAAGATCGGGGCGCGGCAAGTCCGCAACCGTCAGAGGCGGCGGCATCATGCGGCGATGATCATTCAGCTTGCCCCGATATTTCACCGCAAGACTGTCAGACAGATAGGGGTCGATCAGCAGCCGATGGCGGCCGGTCTCGATCCAGAAACCGGCCTGCCCCAGCCAGAAAAGGCCGGGCTGACCAACCTTTGGCAGCCCTATCGTGCGCTCAATCCGCATGGGCCAGCAGAACCTCTAGCAGGTTCGCAACAGCGCGGCGCGTTGAACGCTCGACCGAGGCGCCGGTAAACCCGCCAATGTGGGTCGTGGTCACCACGCGCCCGTGGCGCAAGAGGGCCGACGGCTCTGGCGGTTCGGCGTGAAAGACGTCGGTGGCGTAGGTGCCCACCTGCCCCGCATCCAGCGCCGCCAGCATGGCAGCATCCTCAACCAGACCCGCCCGCGCGGTGTTCACCACCACACAGCCCTGCGCTAGCAACGACAGCGCCTTTGCGTCCAGCAAGGGACTGCCGTCCGCAGGTAGCGGGGCGTGCAGGCTCAGAACCTGCGCGCCGCGAAGGGCGTCATCAAACCCCACCCGCTCAAAGCCTTGATGGACGATGCGATCTTCGGGCGCGAAGGGATCAAAGCCCTGCACCCGCGCCCCGAGGGACAAGCACATCTCGGCAAAGCTGGCACCGATAGCGCCCAGACCGATAACCCCGATGCGCGCGCCACGAATTTCCGCGCCCACTCGGCGTGGCCATGCCCCGCCTTGCAAGCCTGCATGGGTTGGCACGATGTCCCGCAAACCGGCAAGCGCCAGCGTCAGCGCCAGTTCGGCTACACCGCGGGCATTGGTGCCCTCGGCCCGCTTGACCGCAATACCGCGCTGCGCAAGGCAGGCCATCGGCAGGTTATCCACCCCCGTCCCGTTGCGCGAAATCACCCGCAGGTCCGATGCTGCTGCGATCGCCGCCTCAGACACAGGCTCGACCCCTGCCAGCCAGCCGGCGCAGCCCGGCAGGGCCGCGATCAGGTCAGCCTCGGACGGGGTCGCGCCCGGCGTGGGCATCACCAGATCAAAGCCCGCATCCCGCAAGGGCTGCAATGCCGGATGACTGCCCGAGGACAACGAGCGGGGCGTGATCAGAATGCGCATCATGCCACCTCTGTCACTCGTCCGGTCGCCTCGGCGGCGATACGGCTGATGGCATCGAATTCGGGGCCGGAGGTCGGGATCACAATGTCAAAGACCTCGGCGATGACCTGCGTCCATCCATGAATAAAGTAGGTCCAGCCGTCTTCGATTTGCAGATCACGGGCCTGTTGCTGCGCCCGCGCCTGATCCAGAAAGACCAGATCGCCGCGGTAGTTCAGCTCCCACACGATACCGCGCTGAGGGAAACGGCCATCAAAGCTGAGGGGCGAGCCTGGCGCATCCTTGCCCAAACCCGTCGCATTGATCACAACCGAGCCCGCCTTCAGCCCTTGCATCACCGCATCATTGTCGGCGGCCCTCTCTGCCACCACGTAGTCGCAGGGAATATCACAGCCCATTTGCTGGTGAATATCGCGGATATGGTCAAGGCGCGGCTGCGAGCGGTTGGTGATCACCATCCGCGCAGGCCGGTTTGCCCCACGTGACGCTTGCGCCAGATGCCATGTCAGCGCGATGGTCGATCCGCCCGCCCCCATAGACAACAGCTCTGCCCCCGTATCGGCAAAGTGGTTTGCGGGCAAAAACCCATCCAACGCCAGACCGGACGAGATCGGATCCTTGGCATGACAGATCAGCCGCCCGTCCCGTTTTGACAGGCAAGAGGTCTCTGCCATCAGGGCCGCATGGGGGTCTATTTCGTCAAACATATCGCGACAGGCGGCAAAGAGGTCCAGCTTGTGCGTTGTCACCAGCGCCCCGTAGCTTAGCGGGTCCTCCTTCAGAAAGCGCACTACAGCGCGGTAGTTTTCCACGGTATCATGGGGTTTCAGGTCAATCCCCTTGATCTGCACATCGCCAAGACCAAGATGCGCGGCCCACTGGGGAAAAACTCGCATGATGGACGAGGCCCCTGTGGTCACACCGATAAAATAAAAGGTCGGTCGGGTTGCGGGCTGAAGGATCATACCTTGCTCCTGGTGTCTTTGACGCGGGCGACGGCCTCGGCGGCATTGCGGGTGATCTGGGACCAGTTTCCGGCAGCAATATCGGCGCGGGTGGCAATCCATGTACCGCCCACAGCGCGGACCTGCGGCAGGGCAAGCCAGTCGGGCAGATTGTCCAGCGTGACGCCGCCGGTGGGGTTAAAGCCGATGCCGGTGTGGGCGTAGGGGGCTGCGATATTCTTCAGCATATTCGGGCCACCGGCGGGCATCGCCGGAAAGAACTTTACCATCGCGCAGTCGTGGCGCAGGGCCAGTTGCAGCTCTGACGGGGTCATGATGCCAGGCGCGAACGGCAGACCGATGTGCTGTGCATGGGCCAGCACAGCCCCGTCAATCCCCGGAGAGAGGGCGAACTTTGCCCCCGCCTCCCGCGCCGCGTCCGCCTGCGCTTCGGTCAAGACAGTGCCTGCCCCGACGATCATCTGGGGCCGGTTTGCGGCGATCTGCGCGATGACGGCGCGGGCTGCCTCGGTGCGGAAGGTGATCTCCGCAACGGGCAAACCCCCTTCGATCAGGGCATCTGCCAGCGGCAGGGCCTGATCCGCATCATCGATGGCGATGACAGGAACAACGCCGTATTCGGAAAGAGTGTCAAAGACGGTCATAGCATTCCCTCAAGCTGCGGTCGCAAGAACGGCGTCGATTTCAGCACGCGAACGGGGGCGATAGGCGGTATTTTCCACCGCTTTCCAACCCGCCCCGTCCGCGACGATGCGCGTCGCCATGCCGCCGGACCGTTCAATAATGCCGTAGTCCTGACCACTGTCGCAGGGGTAGCAGAAGCTCATGACCAAGGGCGTATCCCCCGTATTGACCGAGCGGTGAATCCACATGGGCGGCACATAAACCAGAACGCGGGGACGGATTTCCAGAATCTGTGTTTCGCCTTCGGGGCTTTCCATCAGCATCAGACCTTCGCCGCTTTCGCCATAGTAGGTCTCGGGCCGGTTGGCGGTGGCGTGGATATGACCGCGGGTCATGAAAAACTCGCGCCCGATGCGCCCCGGCTGCATCCACGTTGTCCCGAAGATCAGATCGCCTGCGGCCTGCTGCGGTCGCGCTTCATGAACGGTGTAGACGATGCGGGCCGGATCTTCGGCGGCAAAAGCCTCAAAGGCGGCGTCATCCTCATAAAGACCCGCAAGATCGGCGATGCGCTTTTCATACCGGCCTGTGGCCGCGCTCATGTGACCGCTGTCAGGGTCAATAACATGGGCTGTCGGGGTTTGATGCATCTGTGACCTCTTGATGGAAATGTAGTTTAACTACCTTTTTACTACGGCATCATGATTTGACTGGCAAGCGGCATCTGGGGTGGAATTTCCTGAAAATCCCATATGGACTACTGAATTAACCCCTCAAACAAGCACTTAAGTCAGCCACAGTAAGCGCCGCGCCGCTGAAAGCGCCCCAATACTTATAAGTAGTTTTTCTACTTTTGCCCTTGCTCAGACCCGCCACCAGAGGCACTCTGCCAGAAGAACGAGAATCACCGGCGGTGACGGAGGAGACATCATGCGCGACCTGTATCTGGCGATCGACGTGGGCACCGGCGGGCTGCGCTCGGCTCTTGTTGACCGGCAGGGGCACATCCTTGCCTTTGCCCATCGCGAACATGAACAAATCGTGCCCCGTTTCGGCTGGTCCGAGCAGCGCCCCGCTGACTGGTGGACAGGCACGCAAGAGACCATCCGCGCCGTACTGGCCAAGGTCGACAACGCCGCAAACCGTATTGCCGCCATCTGCACCTGCGGGCAGATGCATGGCACGGTTCTGATTGATGACGATGGCCGCCTGACTCGGGATGCCGCTCCCTTATGGAACGACAAGCGCACCGCGCCGCAGGTCACCGCGTTTTCTGATCGCATCCACCAAGACGCCTATCTGGACATTTCCGCCAATATGCCCGCCACTGCGTGGCCCGCTTTCAAACTGCGCTGGATCGCCGAGAACGACCCCGAGGCAATGGCCCGTTCGACGACCGTGCTGATGCCAAAGGACTGGATCAACTTTTGCCTGACCGGTCAGCGGGCGCAGGACGTGACCGAAGCCTCGCTGTCCTTTCTGATGGACTGGCGCAGCCGCGACTGGTCCCAGACCTTGTGTGATTTGGCGGGCGTTGATCGCGCTCTACTTCCGCCCCTGCGGAACCCCTCAGAGGTGCTGGGGCCGCTCACCCCCCAAGCAGCACAGACACTGGGGCTAGACCCCGCGACCCCGGTTCTGGTGGGGGCAGGCGATTATCCTATGGCTCTGATCGGATCGGGAGTGATCGGCTCTGGGATGGGATCGGACGTGACGGGAACCTCGACAATCATTACCTTGATGCACGACTCGCCGGTGATTGATCCTGCGATCTCCAACGTTCTGTCGGCGGGGGGTGATTGGGGCGCAATGACCCTCTTGGACGCTGGGGGCGATGCAGTACGGTGGGCCCGCCGCGCCTTCCATGAGAACGCCCGCAGCTACGCCGAAGTCACCGCCGACGCAGAGCGCGCGGCAACGGGCAGCAAGGCCCTGTTCTTTCTGCCTTACCTTTCAGGCGAACGTTTGGCCCCCTCAAGCCGCGCCCAGTTCTTCGGCCTGACCGCCGCCCACGGCCTACCAGAGCTGCACCGCGCCGTTTTGGAAGGCGTTGCCTTTTCCGTGCGCCAGCGCCTTGACGCGCTGCAAGGCGGCCATGGCAGGCCAGAGCGCATCATGGCCGCCAGCGGCGGCGCGAAGAACACGCTTTGGCTGCGGATCAAGGCCAGCATGTATGGCGTCCCCTATCTCGTTCCCTCAGAACTGGAGTGCGGCGTGGTTGGCGCAGCGATGCTGATGTCGGTGGCCAACGGCGATAACGCAGACCTGCCCACCGCCGCAGAGCGCATGGTGCATTTCGAAAAAGAGATCGCGCCAGACCCCGAATGGTCCGAGATCTATGACCGCATGATGCCAATCTACAGCCGCCTCTATGACAGTGCCCAAGGGTTCTACAAAGACATTGAGGCACTGGGATGAGGGCGATCCTGTGGGACATGGACGGAACCGTATTGGACAGCGAACCCGCCCATGACGCCGCCTTTCACGGGGCGATTGATGCCTTGGGCCTACAGTTGCCCGAGGGGTTCCACGATCTACTGCTGGGTGCCAGCGGTGACCAAGTCCACGCCGCGCTGGTTAAGGTCGGGCTAACGCTGTCATTGCCACAATGGACCACGCTGAAGGCACAACATTATGCCACACAAGGTGCGCGGATCACGCGGCGCTCGCCCACCGCAGAAATTGCGCTAGCGTTGGCGGCAGAGGGCCACCGCATGGCGCTGGTATCCAATTCGACCGCCCAAGAGGTGGCGATGAACCTTGACGTCACCGGCACCTCCCCTGCCTTTGCCCACACCATCAGCAGGGACGACGTGGCAAGGGGCAAGCCTGCCCCTGACGGCTATCTGCTGGCGGCGCAAAAGCTGGGTGTCGCGCCACGGAACTGCCTTGTCGTCGAAGATAGCCCAACCGGCGCACGCGCCGGACTGGCGGCGGGCATGACCGTGCTGCTGCACCCCCAGACATTGATCGATCCAGTCGCGGGGGCCTTATACCTGCACCCCGATGCCTCACCCGAAGATATGCTGATGGCCTTCCTTGCGGGCAGCCACGAAGACCTTGTGTCTTCCGTGCGCACATAAGGCGGCGGCGATGTTCCGCCACGATTGACAACGTAAGACACTTCTCCTTTGGGACAGGGTCCGCTATCACGGGGCAAACCCGAAACCTCTTGCGCACCCAAGGCTCCGATGACCACCCAACGCGATATTGCCCGCCTCGCCAAGACTTCGCTCAAGACCGTCTCGCGGGTGATCAACCGCGATCCTTTGGTCAATGAGGCCACGCGCAAGCGCATTCAGGATATCATCGATCAGACCGGCTATGTCCCCAATGAGGCCGCCCGCATGATGCGCTCGCAGAGCAGCGATATCGTGGGGTTTCTGTCAGAGGATGTGGCAACGACCTCATCGTCCATCGACCTTGTGCGCGGGGCGCAGGACGTGGCCCACGCTATGGGCAAGCAGATGATGCTGTTCAACATCCGCCGCGGCGAGGCCTCCGAGACCGAGGCGCTGGCGCAATTGGCCCGCTTTCGCGCCAGCGCGTGCATTCTGGCGACCAGCTTTCACCGAGAGGTGCCCCTGCCCCGCACGGACATGAAAACGGTGCTGCTGAACTGCTACGATGCCGACGGAGACACCGCCACCGTGCTGCCCGACGATCGCCAACTGGGCTATGACCTGACGACCGAGCTTTTGCGGCGGGGCTATCGCCGCCCGCTGTTCCTGAACCTTGCACCAGAGCTGGCAGGTGCGCGCCTGCGGGCAGAGGGCTTCATTGCTGCGGGACAGGCGGCAGGGCTGGACCTTGCGGACCGCATCCGCACGGCCTCAGCGGGACCGGACCGCGATCACACCTACTTCGTCGATGACATCCTGCCCGCCGAGATGACAGGTGCAGAGCCGCCGGATGTGCTGATCTGCGGTCAGGACTTGATGGCGTTGCCAGTCTATTTCGCGCTGACGCGTCTGGGGCTGGTGGTGGGCCGCGATGTGGCTGTCACCAGCTTTGACAACCTTCAGCCGCTGGCCAAGCTGATGCAGCCGGGTCTGACCACAATGGAGCTGCCCTATTACGACATGGGCCGTGTCGCCATGCAGCAGGCCCTATCGGAACATGATTCTCCGGTGCGGCAATTGGTTCAGGGCCAGTTGGTCGAGCGCGCTTCGCTGCCCCTCCGCCAGTCCGCCTGATTTTCCGTTATCTTTCAGGGCAATCCCAGCCTTAGGGACGTTTCTGACGCACGATTGACAACGTGAGACATTTGGCGCTATCAATTGTCTCACGTTGTCATAACCATTTTCTTCGGATTTGGACCAAAACACGCGCGGCACGGGAGAGTCGCGCGACAGGGAGGATTTGCCATGAAATACCAAAGCCTGATCGGCTCCAGCGCGCTGGCGCTTTGCCTTGCGACGCCGGCACTAGCCGGCGAGATCACCGCATGGGTGATCGATGCCGCAGCCGAAAAGCCCTATTTTGACCAGCTTGGCGCGGCCTTCGGCGCAGCCCATCCGGATGTTACCCTGAACGTTGTGCCGGTTCCCGGCTATGTGGACGCCATTCAGGCCGCATCTGTCTCGGGCAATTTGCCGGACATCATCCTGCTGGACGGCCCGAACATGGCCGCAAGCGCTTGGGCAGGCACCATCCAGCCCATCGGCGATCTGATCGACCCCGCCTTGCTGGCCGACACCATGCCCGGCGTCATCGCGCAAGGCACCTACGGGCCGGACGGCAAGCTGTACCACATCAGCGCCTATGACTCGACCGTCATCCTATGGGGCAACAAATCCTATCTTGAAGCCGCAGGCGTGCGCATCCCCACAAGCGTTGATAACGCTTGGACCCGCGAAGAGTTCGCCGCTGCGGTCAAGGCCCTGTCAAAGGTCGACGGCGTGCGCTGGCCCTTGGACATGAAGCTGAACTACGGCGGCGAATGGATGACCTACGGCTTTGCGCCCTTCATCCAGTCCGCAGGGGCCGACCTGATCGACCGCGACACTTGGAAGGCTGACGGCACCGTCAACGCACCTGAGGCCGTGGCCGCGATCACCGAACTGCAGGACTGGTACAAGAACGGCTGGATCGTGCCTGCCTCGGCTGGCGATAACCAGTTCTACGGCGAAAAGACCGCTGCGCTGTCTTGGGTTGGCAACTGGATGTGGCCTCCGCACGCGGCGGGCCTTGGCGAGGATATGGTGATGATCCCCGCCCCCGCCTTCGGCCCCGAAGGGGTAAAGGCCCCGAACGGTGGTTGGGGTTGGTCGGTTCCGGCCAACACGACGAACCTTGAGGATGTCTCGACCTTCCTGAACTTTGTCATGTCCGATGCCGAGGTGGCCAAATACGCCGACATCACCGGCTTTGCCCCGTCCCGCGCTGCGGCTGTTCCCTTGAGCGAAAAGTTCTCGACCCCCGGGGTGCAGGACCTGTTCACCGCGCAAGGCAACTGCTGCGCCGTGGTGCGTCCCGTGCATCCGGCCTATCCGGCGATCACCCTTAGCTGGTCGCGGGCCATGTTGAACATCTTCTCGGACGGCGCGGCTGACGTGCAGACCGAACTGGATGGCGTGGCTCAGTACATCGACATGGATATCGAGGACAACGCAGGCTACCCGCCGTTCTCGGCCAACTAACGGTTCCTCCCCGAGGCGTGTGGCCAGCGCGACCCAGCGCAGACCGCACGCCCCACTTTTCCCCGCACCGGAGGCCCAAATGCCGACTTTCCTCAAAGGCCGCTCGCAAGAGCTGGCGATGCTCTTACCCGCGATGGCATGTCTTGTGCTGATCATCGTGGTGCCCTTTTGCCTCTCGATCGGGTTCAGTTTCACCGACCAGCGCCTGATGCCGCGCCCGATCCCGACGCGCTTTGTCGGGCTGACCAACTATGAACGGATGTTCGCCGACCGGCTGTTCTGGCAAGCAATTGGCAATACAGTGCTTTTCACCGTTCTGGTGGTGCCGTTCCAGCTGATCATCTCGCTCTGCGTTGCGATGGCATTGAATGCCGCGATCCCGTTTCGGGGGCTGTTCCGCACCATCTCGATCCTGCCGCTGTTGCTGCCGATCACCGTGGTCGTGGCGATTTGGGCTGTGCTGTATCGCATCCCCACAGGCCCCTTGAACACGATCTTCCAACTGTTCGCAGGCCCCGAGGCCTATATCGACTTTGTTGGCGGGTCCGATACCGCGATGGTCGCCATCGTAGTGCTGTCGGCTTGGGCAACCTTTCCCTACCAGATGCTGATCTACCTTGCGGGCCTACAGGACGTGCCGGGCGATCTCTATGAAGCCGCCGAACTGGACGGCGCCACCGCATGGCAACGCTTTCGCTTTGTGACGTGGCCCTGCCTGCGCAACGTCAACATCTTCTTGCTGATCATCACCACCATTCAGGCGCTGAAGCTGTTCACGCAGGTCTCTGTGATGACTAAGGGCGGCCCGAACGGGTCGACCACGACCATCATCTACTACCTGTTCCAGCAGGGCTTCACCTCACAGAAGATCGGCTACGCCTCTGCCATCTCGGTCTTCTTCTTCATCGCAGTGACGACCATCGCCGTGCTGCAACGGGTCTTTCTGAAAAACGAGGGCGAGCAATGATCCGCATCTTTCCCCGTGGCACCCTGATGCCCTTTCTCTTTGCCTGCACAGTGGCCCTAGGGGTGCTGTTGCCGTTGATGATGATGGTGACGATCAGCCTTAATCCCGACGAGCAGGACATCCTTGTCTCGATGGGATCGCTGAAATCCTTCATCCCCGAGACCGTCAGCTTTCAGAACTATATCGACGTCTGGACCGATCCGGCGCGTCCGTTCTTCCGCTACATGATGAACACCGCGATTGTGACCGTGGCGACGCTGCTGATTTCGATCACCATCAACTCGATGGCGGCTTTCGTCGTTGCCCAAGGCAGCCTGCCCGGCAACAAGATGGTGCTGCTGTTTGTGGTGGCGACGATTGCGGTGCCGGCAGAAAGCCTTGTGCTGCCGCAACTGATCCTTGCGGGTAAGCTGGGGCTTGTAGACACCTATGTGGTCCAGATCCTGCCAGGGATCGCCAACGCCCTATCGATCTTCCTGTTCTTCCAGTTCTTTTCCCGCATCCCCAAAGACCTCTTTGAGGCGGCAGAGCTGGACGGCTTTTCGTTCTTTCAAAAGTACCGCCACATTGCCCTGCCCCTGTCGAAGCCTGTGATCTCGGCCGTGGCGATCCTGCAATTCCTTGAGATGTGGAACGCCTACCTCTGGCCCGTCATGGTCACCCGCGGCCCCGAAGTGCGCCCGCTGACCGTCGCGATGGGCGCGTTCTTCGGCACCAACCAGCGTATCCCGTGGGGCGACGTGATGGCCTTTGCCGTGTCGATGGCCGTGCCGGTGATCCTGTTCTTCCTGCTGATGCAGCGCCAGTTCATCGCATCTGTCATGAGTTCGGGGGTCAAAGGATGACCGAGACCTACCGCCCGAAACTGCACTTCACCCCTACGAAGGGCTGGATGAACGATCCCAACGGCATGATCCGCCATGGTGGCCTGTGGCATCTGTTCTTTCAGCACGACCCCAACAGCATCCACCACGGCCCGATGCATTGGGGCCATGCGGTCAGCCGTGATCTGGTGAATTGGCAGGAACGTCCTGTCGCGCTTTATCCCGACGCGCTAGGCACCTGCTTTTCCGGCAGCGCCATCGCCGCGCCTCAGGGGGTCAAGCTGTTCTATACCGCCCACAGCCTGACACCGGAGGGGCGCGACTTTCAGGTCCAGTGCGTCGCCCACGCGAATGACACCCTGACCCAATTCCAGACCGACACCAGCAATCCGGTTCTGGACAACCCCGGTCGCGAGGTCTTTCGCGATCCCAAAGTGATCTGGCACCAAGACACCGCCCGCTGGATCATGCTGGTGACCGAAGGCCAGTCCATCGCCTTTTACGCCTCCGAAGACCTGCGCCGGTGGCAGCCTCTTAGCAGCTTTGGCGCGTGCCACGGCCAGCACGGCAAGGGCGTGTGGGAATGTCCCGACCTGCTGGAAATGCGCTATGAGGGGAAAACCTATTGGGTGCTGGTCGTCTCGATCTCAGAGGATGCGCCCGGGGGCGGCTCTGGCACCCAGTATTTCATTGGCGCATTTGATGGCACCCGCTTTACCAACGCCAATCCGGCGGAAACGGTGCTTTGGCTGGACATGGGGCGCGATTTCTACGCGCCGCAGAGCTTTTTTGATCCCGATGGCCCGCCCACCGTCATGGCTTGGGCCAGCAACTGGAGCTATGCGCGCCAGACCCCGACCAAGGCCTTTCGCGGGGCCGCCAGCCTGCCGCGCGAGTTGTCACTGACGCGGACACCGGACGGGCTGCGCATTGCCCAAAAGGTGCCCGAAGCGGTGCGAAATGCCTTTGCCAGCCAGCGCGACCGCGCCACCTTTCACCACGGCTTTCACCTAGAGGCGGAAGGCGCGCGGGATGTAACGGTCTCGCTCTTTGGGGAGACCGTGCCGCATCTGCGTCTGACCCGCGGGGCCGACGAAGTGGTCACGCTAACCTCTCGGCGGCCCGACCACGACGGCCTGACCGGCTTTGGCCATGAGGTCATCACCCGCTTCACTTGGCCCCTGCCCCGCCCGCTGGACATCGAGTTGTTCGTCGATCACGGCCTAGTCGAGATGTTCTGCGCCGGTGGCACCGTGTCCCTGACCAACCTGCATTTTCCGGCGGCGCCCGAAGGCCCCGTCACCCTGACCCATCACGCCAGCGGCACACGCAGCGTTGTTCCCCGTCACCTGTCCGAAGGAGGCCACAATGGCTGACGTCCTGATCCAGTCCGTAACAAAACGCTACGGCACTGTCGAAGTTGTCCCCTCGTTGAACCTAGAGATCCCCGAAGGCTCTTTCACCGTGCTTGTCGGCCCGTCCGGTTGCGGCAAGTCCACGCTTTTGCGCATGATCGCAGGACTTGAGACTGTCTCGGACGGCACAATCTATATCGGCGGCACCGACATCACCCATACCGCCCCGTCCCAGCGCGGCGTTGCCATGGTGTTTCAAAGCTATGCCCTTTACCCGCATATGAGCGTGGCCGAAAACATCGGCTTCGGCCTGCGGCTTGCTGGGATGGGCAAGTCCGAGATGGAAGCCCGCGTCCGCGAGGCCGCCGATATCCTGCAACTTGGCCCGCTGCTGGATCGCAAGCCAAAGCAGCTTTCGGGCGGTCAGCGCCAGCGCGTCGCCATCGGCCGTGCCATCGTGCGAAAGCCCAAGGTGTTTCTGTTCGACGAGCCGCTCTCGAACCTTGATGCCGCGCTACGGGCGCAGATGCGGGTGGAGCTTTCGGAACTGCATGAACGCCTTGGCTCGACCATGGTTTATGTCACCCACGATCAGGTCGAGGCCATGACTATGGCGGACCAGATCGTTGTTCTGAACAAGGGCCATATCGAGCAAGTCGGCGCGCCCATGCATCTATACAATGCACCGGCCACGCCCTTTGTGGCGGGGTTTATCGGGTCGCCCAAGATGAACTTTCTGCAAGGCCCCAAGCCTTGGGCCGGTGCGCCACAAGGCGCGTTGATCGGCATCCGCCCCGAACATATCACCCTGTCGCAGACTGCAGGGCAATGGCCTGCCACGGTCCGTCACGTCGAACATCTTGGCGGCGAAACGCTGGTCCATCTGGACAGCGACAGCGTCGGCCATCTGACTGTGAAGGTGACAGGCGATCTGTCCGCGCGGGCGGGCGCTACGCTTCATGCCTCGCCGCAGCCAGAGATGCTGCACGTCTTTTCGGACGGCCAGCGGGTCAGCGCCTGACCTGTTTCGCATCTCAACTATGATGGCAGGTTCGCACTTAGCCCGCCATCGCGCCGACTTCGTCCTGTACCTTCAAAAAGAAGGCCCGCGCCATGCCAGCAAAGGGCTGCTCGTCAGTACACATGGCATGCAACTCTTCGATAATCCGATGGGCGTCGGCTTCATGGATCGCCGCAATGGCGGGATCGTCCGCCATGAGCCAATCGTTCAACTTTTCAATCAGCCAGTCTCGCAGCCGGCGCATCTCAAGTAGCCGTATCCGCCGTTCCTCTTCCAGCCAGCGCCGGTTCAGCCCAAGGATGGCGCGCGTCGCCTCGCCCACCGGACTGCCGTTCTTTGCCCGAACGGTGGATGCCCCCTGAAACAGCACCCAATCCAGATGGTCATCAGGCTCCATATCCACCGGATTCAGGATCAAAGGCCGCTCTGCATTCAGATCGCCACCTTCTTGCGTGACCCAAACATTCCCTTCCACAGGAAAGGCGTTCAGCTTGCCTGCGGTCGTCTTAGGCTGGCGTTCAAGGAAGGCGCGCAATTCCGCTTCGGTTTCCAGATCATCGGGGATGATGACGTGATAGCTGCGCGACTGGTTGCAATGCTGACAGGACAGCACAAGGTTCTCCCACCGCATGGCTAGCCACCAGTAACCGGGATGCGCCACACCTGCGTCATCGGCCTCGGACACGCCTTTCTTGGGCCGGTAATGTTCCACATCCGTGTCCTGCGTTCCGGCGATCTTGCTTTCGCAATAAGCGCATTTACCGTGGAACATCTCTCGCAGCGCATCGCGCACCGCGCGGCTGCCATATGCGCTGAAATCGCTGCTTTTCAGGGTCTCTCCCGCTGCCATCTTGGCCTTGACCCGAGCCAGCTCCCGCGATCCCGCCGAGTCCGGATCATTCGGGTCCAACGCAGACGGACAAGGGGTGCGCGCAACCCTGATCATTGGCGCTTCTCGAACAGCGCCGAGAACGTCTGCCGCAGCTCTGCGCGGCGCGGCGACGGAGCCTTCGTCGGGCTCACCTCTTGCTTGGCCTTCTGCTTCAGCGCCTCTGCATAGGCTTGCTGCGCCAAGGTCGAGCCAAGCACCATCCAGTCATCCATCTTGCCAAGCAACGCCTTCATTTCATTACGCTCATCTTCATCAAGGTCTTCGATCCGCACAGCCAGCCGGTTATACCGCTCCAGCCGCGCATCCGTTTCCGGATCGGTGGAACCAAGCCCGAAAAACTCGGACGTCAGGATTTGTTCAGACCGCATCCCGCGGATCGACGGCAGGTCCATCACACGCTCGACCTGATCCGAGGCCGAGCGCTGCAAGACGAAGACCTCGCCGTCATACATCCCGCGCAGACACAGCGGATCATGGGTGGTGGCGATGAACTGGATCTTGGGAAACGCCCTGCGCAACAGGGTCATGATCTGCATCTTCCAGCGCGGATGTAGATGGGTCTCGATCTCGTCGATGAAGACCACCGCGCTGGCAAACTCCATATTGTCATAGTGGTACAGCATCTCGCGGATGATGTCGCAAACCATCGCGATTACGGACTTATAGCCGACCGATAGGTCCTTCATCGCCATCCGATGCCCGTCCCGCCGCACGTAGATTTGTCCGGGCGTTTCGGGGTCGTCGTCCCGCTCGAAATCATCGGCATCCGACAGCATCAACACCTCGCGCAAAGCGCGGGCGGCGGCCTCCCATTCTTTGCCCTTTAGCGTGGTCAGCCACAGGATCGGGTTCGCGATCATATCCATCGGATCGAACAGAGACCGCACACGGTGCGCAGGTGCCCGCAGGCGGCGCGTCTTGCGCTTGGTAAAGAACCGGCGGGGACCGTAGCCAAGCACGATCTTCGCGCAGTGGGCATCGCCCGAGAACCGTGCGTCCCCGGCATGTGCGGTGATGCTTGCCGGTGCGCTGCTGTCCAGAAACTCCAGCCGCACGGCCATATCCGGCGCGGTTTCCTGCCAGCGGTAGGGATCAGGGCGGTGGATCAGATCACTGGGCGAAAGCGGCTCGTCATCAATCGCCTTGTCCAGTTCTGCCGCCTCATGGGTGCCGATCACCGCCAGCGCCATTGCCTCAAGCACCGAGGATTTCCCCGTCGCGTTCTCCCCCAGCAGCAACATGCAAGGGGACTGGTCCTTGTCCTCGACCGTATCGGGCAGATCAAAAGCGATCTCTTTCAAGGCCTTGAAATTGCTGATCTCTACATGGGTGATCGGTTTCAAGGCATTGGGCAGACGGCGAATATTAGGGATCCGACTTGTGGTCGGTTTGGGCTGGATCGGGCCGACAGCCGTCATTTCGAATTTGGCATCGAAAGAGCCAGTCAAGAACTCCGCCGCTAAGACCGCGCGTCGCCCTTCTGGCAGTTCGTTGAAGGCGTCGGCAACGTCTTGGGCCGTGCTCGCAGGGAGGCTCTTTGATCGGGCAAAATCTAGTAGCGCCGCTGTCGCTGCCCCAGAATGCTCAGTCGGCACATACGCATTTCGCACCCTAAAGGTATGCTCCACGACAGTTAATTTGTTAGATTTCAACGCCTGACCCAATGCCTGAATAGTGGATCGACGACGCTTCACCAGTAGTGTTCGATTGAGCTGCAGTGTTTCAGATGTCGCCTTCCCTTGCAGGCTGATCCCTTCTACATGCCCGTTTGGAAGGAAAATCAGGTGCGCGCGTGTATCATGATAACAGGGGTCAAGCATCACTTCTTGCTCTTCCTGCCTCAATTCGGAGACCGACATATTTAGCTGGCCACGCTTACCATCGACAAAAAACTTATTGTCTTTCAACCGTGCGCATGAATGGCAGACCCACAGGAGGTTTTCCCAATCATACATCAACCAACAGTAATACAACAGGTCAGTATTACCATCTCGATCTTGCGCCAACATGGACGGTCGATGACGTCTGACACCTCCCATTGCACCCTCTAGAAAGGCCGGCGTACGACTTTCACAATAGGCGCAACACCGTTCAAAGAGCGCCTCCATATGGCGGCGCATCCCCTCGTCCTCATCCAGCCAATCAGTCCGTGGCGCGCGCCGCGTGCCGCCTTTTGTTTGCGTCTCTTCGATAAAGGCCCGCACCTCTTCCCGCGCCTCATCGGCGCGTTTGCTGAACAGGATTTCAGGGGGCGTGAGTTTTGTTCGATCAATGAACCGCATGGCCTACTCCGCTATTCCCAAGGCATTTCGAAGTTCTTCAATGTGGTGCGGTGGAGGCCCATCCTTTGGCATTGGGACTTTTTCGGTCCCCTTCTTCATCGCCCAGTAATTGTTGTGTGAAAAGAACGATCTACGATGTTCTTTATCCACTTTTCCTGCCGCATCCAGTTTCGGCAGCACGGCGATGTCACGGATGCCCTGCAACACGCCCTTCTTGCCCCTTTCTTCAGTTTCGAATGCCAGACCAAAAACCTCAGCCACCGGCCCTGAAGCCAGATCGCCAGTCAGAAAGTACTTTTCTTCCGAGTACAAATTCGTCCAGCGGGTATAGGCGAACAGGGCCGCGTGATGGGGCGTGCGGCGGTCAATTGGCTGTCGCTGCTCTTCGTTCGAATAACTGAAGTGGTGCTTCGTTGTCGTGCCATCATACTCCAGCGTCGGCGGGCAGGTCGGCAACAGACGATCCCGCTGGCGGGCACGCAGGTCTTCGTGGCTTTCGGCCATAAGGAATTCGGCATGGGTCAGGGGCGCACCCAAGGTCACGAAATCCGAAATGATCCACGGCGCGCATTGTTCTCTGGCCTCGGTAAAGGCCCGCGCCTGCTGGTCCTGAAACGCATCAAGATCCAGCCCGCCACCCTTGATAGCATCGCGGATCATCTGTTCCAGCGTGTCGCGCTCTGGCTGCAGGCCCGTGCCGCCGATCTTGTTATACCGTGCGTAGGTTTGCGCCAGAATATCATAGGCGACAATCGCACCCAGAGAATGGGCGACAACGACCAGACGCTGATATTCGCCGCTGTCGATCAGCCGTGACAGAAGGTCAACGCCGCCCTGCCGAATCTGGTGTCGCTTGACCACATTCGGCGGCAGAGCCTTCACATAACGCGCCACATCGCCGAACCGTTTGATCAGCACGGTCGAGACAAAGGCCGACACCGCCATACCGCCCAAGGCAGACAGCCACGCAACCCAAGGTGCCGGAGCCTCGGCCTTGGGCCAAAGGCCCCAAAGGGTCAGCCCGCCAATGATTAACGTGACAGCCCAGAGCAGCACCCACGCATGGGCCACTCGCTTGGGCGGGATACGAAACAGCAAATCCTTAAGCCAGGTCTGCACATGCTCCCATGTGGTGCCCTGCATCATATGCGCCCAGTAGTATTCGTAGAAATCCGTATAGTTTCCGTTTTTGTCTTGTTCCGTCGTGATGCGGCGCAACTCGGACGAGTTGTTGCGCGGATCGGGTTTGGCCCAAGACACATTGCCAGCCCGCGTACCCCCTGTATTGGGATCAGGCTTTGCCGCGCTAACCAGATCGGCGTCTAGCGTCCAAACAGAGTTCACGAATGAATTCAGCGTGGCCATGGGGATTTGCTCGCCCATGCCATGCAAGATGACAATTGCTTGCTTCATCGGAATCAACCAAAGCTAAAATAAAAATCAGAGTAAGACTTTTCTCTAATTTTTCACAGAAGCTTGGGCCGCGAAATTCGCTTAAGCCAAATAAGTGCGCATAAAAGCTTCGATAAAATCCGAAAATACCTGAGATTTAATATCCTCATCGGCGCAATATGCAGCGGTTGAGTATGTTTGCCCCGTTGATATCTGCAATAGAGGCAAGCAAGGGGCTTTGCTTGCCTCCAATGTCAGTGCGGAAACGCGGTTAGGCCCAGAATTTCTCGTGAACCAGGGCTTGGCGCGGACCATCGATGGTTTCGACCGTCAACTCGGTGCCCGCGTCCCAATGGGTCATGCGCACCATGCCGATGGCAACGTTGGTCTGGAAATCCGGCGACCAAGCGGCAGATGAGACGCGACCAACCGTTTTCTCACCATGTTTCAAGGGCCACCAGCGATCACAACCGGGCACGGCGGGACCATCGATCTGAATGGCGCGGATTTGTTTGACGGGGCCCTCTTTCGCCACACGCAGCAGCGCGTCACGGCCGATACAGCCGATTGCGGTCTGGGTGTTGCAGAACTTGCCAAGGCCGCACTCATGAGGGGTGTTGTCGTCCGTCATGTCGTTGCCATAGGACAGCAACCCGCCCTCGATCCGTTCGATCAGATTGGGACAGCCTGCACGAACGTCCATCGACTGGCCCGCTTCCATCAGAGCGTTCCACAGGGGCATGCCGATCTCTTCGCCTTCGACATAAATCTCGAAACCGCCCTGTTTCGAATAGCCCGAACGTGCGACGACCAGATCGTGACCCTGAAAATCAAGATGGGCAAAGCGGAAGAACCGGATGTCGCGCACCTGATCACCAAAGACCGCCGCCATCAGATCATCGGCGCGGGGGCCTTGTACGGCCAAAGGCGACACGTCGGGTTCGTCCACCAGCACATCAAGGCGATAGCCATAGGCAAGCCCCTTGACCCAATAGAGCAGATCGCTGTCGGCGATCGAAATCCACCAGCGGTCTTCGGCCAGCTTGACGGCAACGGGATCGTTCAGCATGCCCCCCGTTTCATCGACAATCGGCAGGTAGAAACACTGGCCCGGCAGCATCGAGCGCAGATCGCGCGGGGTCAGCAACTGCACCAATCGTCCCGCATCGGGGCCGCGCAATTCGATCTGACGCTCACAAGCCACATCCCAGACCTGCACCGCCTGTTTCAGGTGGTGGTAGTCTTCCTGAACCGACCGGAACACCGTCGGCAGGAGCATGTGGTTGTAGACAGTGTAGGCTTTGACGCCAGCGGCCTCGACACCGTCCGAGAAGGGGGTGCGGCGCAGCCTGCGCGAAGGGGAAAGCAGTGCCATACCGGTTTACTCCAGTTCTTTGGCGCGATCCCGAAGCTGGAACTTCTGGATCTTGCCGGTGGATGTTTTGGGAAGGGTTTCAAAAATGACCGCCTTGGGGGCTTTGAAGCCCGCCAGACGGGTGCGGCAGAAAGCGATCAGGTCTTCGGCGGTGGCCTCTGCCCCGTCGCGCAACTCTACGAAGGCACAAGGAACCTCGCCCCATTTTTCATGGGGCTTGGCGACCACGGCGGCAGCTTGCACAGCGGGATGGCGATAGAGCACCGCCTCAACCTCAACCGACGAGATATTCTCGCCGCCCGAGATGATCACGTCCTTCAGGCGGTCGCGGATTTGCATATAGGCGTTTTCATGGACGACAGCACCGTCGCCGGACCAGAACCATCCATCCTCAAAGGCCTTCGCCGTGGCCTCGGGGTCCTTGTAGTAGCCCGACATGACCGTGTTGCCCCGAATGGCAATCTCGCCTTGGGTGGTGCCATCGCGGGGGACCGGCTGGCCGGAAGTGCGGTCAATGACCGTGACCTCTTCGACCATCGGAAAGGCAATGCCCTGCTGCGCTTGCAGTTCGGCCTGTTCGGCGGGGCTCAGATCATCCCACGCATCTTGCCACAGGCATTGCGAGATATGTCCGAAGGTTTCGGTCAGCCCGTAGACCTGCATCACGTCAAAGCCCATCGCCCGTGTCTTTTCCAGCACCGAAGGCGGCGGCGGCGCGCCTGCGGTCATCACGCGGATCGCGGGTTCAAAGGGGGCCGCGTTGTCTTCGGCCTCAGCCAGCATCTGCAATACGATGGGCGCGGCGCCAAAGTGGGTCACGCCATGGGTGCGGATGGCCTCAAGGATACGGCTCGCTGCCGGAATGCGGGTAAAGACAAACGTCCCCCCCAGCATCGCCACCAGCCAAGGATGCCCCCAGCCATTGCAGTGGAACATGGGCACCACGGACAGATAGACCGGATAGGGCGGCACCTGCCACGCAGTCCCTGCGCCAAGCGCCATCAGGTACGCGCCGCGGTGGTGATAGACCACACCTTTGGGACGACCAGAGGTGCCTGACGTGTAGTTCAGCGCAATCGCATCCCACTCATCATCCGGCAGCACGATCGGCATAGGAACGGTGTCGGCCAGCGCATCATAGGTTGGGCCACCAAGGCTTTCGCCGGGGGCAGCGGGATCGGCGATCTCGACCACGGGCAGGCTACGGCCCAGAAGGTCAAACGCCTTGGACAACAGCGGCACCAGTTCCCGATCCACGATCACCAGCTTGCTGTCCGCGTGGTCCAGAATGTAGGCGATGGTTTCCGGCTCAAGCCGCGTGTTCAGCGTGTTCATCACCGCGCCGGTCAAAGGCAGCGCGAAGTGCAGTTCAAACAGCTCTGGCACATTCGGGCTAAGGACCGAGACCGTATCGCCCTTTGCGACCCCAAGCCCCATCAGGCTCGCCGCAACAGAACGAATACGCGCGGCAGTTTCGGCCCAGTTGCGCCGGATGTCCCCATAGATCACCGCCGTGCGCGTGCCGTGCAGGCTTTCGGCGCGGCGCAGGAAGGACAGGGGCGACAGCGGCACATGGTTCGCCCGTGTCTTTTGAAGAGCCTCGAAATGGTGACGCATGTCGTTGTCCGCCCTGATCAGGTGTTGGGCCGCACGCGGGCAGCGGTCTTGTTGGCAAAGGCTTCCAGACGCTCGCGCGCGGCAGGCTGGGTGTTGACGATCCCGCCCACAAAGGCTTCGGCGTAGGCGGCATCCATGCCCGACATGTTGTTCATGTGGCTGACTGCAGAGCAGATCGCAAAGTTCGTCAGCGGCAGGTTCTGGGCCACCTTATCGGCCAGTTCCATTGCCTTGGCGTAGCTGCCACCTTCTTCGGTGATGTACTGCGCCAACCCCAGATCAACGGCCTCTTGGCCCTGATAAACGCGGCCAGTCAGGATCATGTCGATCATTCGGTATTTGCCGATCATGTCCGAGACACGGATCGTTGCACCCCCGCCAGTGAAAATCCCGCGCTGACCTTCGGGCAGAGCGAAATAGGTGCCCGGATCGATCACCCGCACATGGGCCGCGCTGGCAAGTTCCAGACCGCCGCCAACGACCGCGCCCTTCAGCGCGGCGATGATCGGCACCCCGCCGTATTCCATCTTGTTGAACGCCTCATGCCAGCGCAGGCAGACGTGCATAAAGTCATCGGGGCTGCGATCTGCCTTCCAATGTTCAACCAGATCAAGCCCTGCGCAAAAGTGGTCCCCTGCCCCTTCCAGCAGCACAGCTTTGACGCCTGCCATCCGCGCACCGCTGAAAAAGCGGATCAGTTCCTCGATCGTGACAACATCCAGCGCGTTGCGCTTTTCAGGGCGGTTCAGGGTCACAACATAGAGGCCATTGTCACGCGCCGAAATCGCAAGGCGTTCATAGGTGGCGGGGTTCACAACGTCATTCATATGTCTGGTCCTTTTGAGAGAATTCATTCAGGGAAAGTCGCGTCCAATAGGCTGCGAGAGCCGTGCAGGATGCGGGCTTGCTCGGTGGCGCACTCGGGCAGAATGTTCTGGGCATAGAACAGGGTTGTTTCGATTTTGCGGGTCATGAAGGGCGCATCTTGCCCCGCATCCAGCGCGGTTTGCGCCGCCAAGGCCCCTTTGCCAAGCATCCAGCCCGCCGCCAAAGTGCCGGTCAGCATCAGGAACGGGACCGAGCCCGCAAAGGCCGCGTCGATATCCTTGGGCTTGTTATTCAGCATCCATTCCAACGAGGTCTCAAACGCCGCCCGCGCCTGCGCAAGGCCCACGCCAATCGCTTGAGCAGTGGCATCACCCTTTGCCAGTTCTGCCTCGGTCGTTGCTATGCCAGCGGCGAACAAGCGGGCGGCCGCCCCGCCATCGCGCATCACTTTGCGCCCCAAAAGGTCATTGGCCTGAATGGCCGTTGTACCTTCATAAATCGGCAGGATGCGGGCGTCGCGGTAGTGCTGCGCGGCGCCGGTCTCTTCGATAAAGCCCATGCCGCCATGGATTTGCACACCCAATGAGGCGACCTCGACCGCGCGTTCGGTGCAAAAACCCTTGACCAGCGGGACCATGAATTCGGCCAGGGCATTGGTTACACGGTCGGTCCGGTAATGAGAGATATCCAGCAGTCCCGCGGTTGCTGCCGCCATCGCCCGCCCGCCTTCGATCAGGCTGCGCATCCGCATCAGCATACGGCGCACATCCGGATGTTCGATGATCGGCACGGCGTCTTTGGTTTGACCATTCACCGGACGGCTTTGCACGCGGCCCTGCGCATAGGCCAGCGCCCGTTGATAGGCCCGCTCAGAGATCGCAATCCCCTGCACGCCCACCGTGAACCGCGCAGCGTTCATCATGATGAACATGTATTCCAGCCCGCAATTCTCATTGCCGATCAGGAACCCCGTCGCATCCTCATATTCCAACACGGCCGTCGGACTGGCCCGCACGCCCAGTTTGTGTTCGATGCTGACGCATTTCACTGCGTTGTCGGCCCCAAGCGTACCGTCCGATTTCACCAGCGTCTGAGGCACGATAAAAAGGCTCAGCCCCTTGGGTCCGGCGGGCGCACCATGGGTGCGCGCCAGCACAAGGTGGATGATGTTCTCGGTCAGATCATGGGCACCGTAAGTGATAAAGATCTTTGTGCCCTTGACGGCATAGCTGCCATCCGTGCGCCGGACCGCTTTTGTCGCAACTAGGCCCAGATCACTGCCCGCTTGGGGCTCGGTCAGGTTCATCGTACCGGACCAGCGCCCCGAAATCAGCGGCTCAAGATACAGCGCTTTCTGCGCGTCCGAGCCAGTCAGCAGCAGCGCCTCGATCGCGCCATCGGTCAACAGCGGGCACAGGCCAAAGCTCATATCGGCGCTGTTCAGCATCTCTGTCGCTGCCGCGCCCGCAGCGCGTGGCAAGCCGACCCCGCCATAGGCCACCGGATGGGTCAGCGCCTGCCAGCCCATTTCAACAAACTGCGCGTAGGCCTGCGCATGGCTTTCGGGCATGGTCACGCGGCCCTTGTCAAAACTGGCCCCCACCCGATCTCCGCCCTGAGACAAGGGCGCGATCTGTTCGGCACAGAACTGGGCATAGCCCGTCAAAGCCGCGCCAATATCCGATAGATCGCATTCGGAATAAGCGTCCAAAGCGGACACCTTTCCCCAATGCGACAGGTGTTCGATACAGAACATCAAATCCTTGACGGGCGGCTGGTAGGTCATGCCTGTCTCCCCAAAGGCACTATGGTTTTCTGACATCTAACCGCTGCGCAGCTTGCCTATAAGCTCATCTTTTGCCAAACTATTATCCGATCACGACACATTAGGCCCGCCATGAGCAGTCATGACCCTATCTCTCTGACGACCGTATCGGCGGGGTTCATTCAAGACTGGCTGGACGCGCTGGCATCGCGCTGCACGCCAGAGACGATGGCATCCCTGCTGGAACGTTCAGGCTTGCAATCCGGCCCAATGGCCCCCACCCAGCGCATCACGCTAGAGGAAATCGCCAGACTGTATCAGTTGGCTGCGCCAGAGACCGGCGACGAGATGATGGGCCTCTGGAGCCGCCCGATCCGCCCCCGCGCCTTGCAACACCTTGTCACCGTACAGCGAGAGGCCAGCAGCCTGACCTCGGCGCTCTATCGGTTCTCGACCTATTGGAACTTGCTGCTGGATGATTTCCGTCTGGATCTGCGCCACCAAGACGATGAGGTGGAACTGGCACTTGTGCCCTATGCTGCCGAAACCCGTCCGCAGCGGTTTGGCCACATGCTGATCCTGAAACTGGCCCACGGCCTTTTGTCGTGGCTGGCAGGGGCGGAAACAACGGTGAAGGCCGTGCGCTTTGCCTTCCCGCGCCCCGATTTCGCCGCCGATTACGCGGTGGTCTTTCCCTGCCCGGTCGAATTCGACGCCACCGAGACCGCCATCCTCTTCGACCCGCGCCAGTTTGACCGGCCGATCACCCGCACCCCAGCTGAGGCCTCGGTGTTCCTTGAACGCGCGCCGTTGGACTGGATTTTTACCGGCTCTCGCGCCCATACGAACAGCCTGCGCGTCCGCGCTTTCCTATACGGTGCCACTTGGCAGACCTGCCAATTGCTGGATGCGGCCGACGCCCTGAAAATGACCCCCCGCACGCTGAACCGCCGCCTGAAACGGGAAGGTACTTCGTTTCAGGACATCAAGGACGCCCTGCGCCGCGACATTGCCATCCGCGCCCTGCAACAAGGCACTGACAGCATCGAGCAGATCGCCTTCGACACCGGCTTTTCCGCCCCCGCAAACTTTCACCGCGCCTTTCGGAAATGGACCAATCGCACGCCCGGATCATACCGCGTGTAAAGACCCCACAGATGGCCCACTCTGCCATTCGGCGTTCAAGGCGGGTTAGCGAACGCTTTGCAAAGGATCGCCGTCCCAGCTTCCGTGGCTTGAAAGAATACGCGCCCTTGTGAAGGAACTGCGGTCAAAGAACGACCCGTCACGACTTTCATCCATCAGCCTCCGGTGGGTTCCTTCCCAATATGCCGCCTTCATCATCGCTTTGTCATCGCGCCACAGCGACACTGTGAACCCTTCTCTGCCATCGAAACCACCATTGAACACGCCCCGCCTGAGATTGCCTTCGCTTTCCCCGAAGAAATCGACCACCTGCTCGACCCCATCCAGAAATCGTGCAATCCGGTCGTGTTCAGAGGCATCACTGGACCAAAAGCCAGCAGTCGTTATCACAGCCAAAGGCCCCGAGGGGTCTTTGTCCGCCACCTGAACCGCCGCGTTCTTCTCGATTTCACCGCGCCAGTTGACCTCTCCGCGATGGGTGACCGGCATCGTCAAGGCGTGCCAGCCCTCTTCAACATCCGCAAGAAAGGGCAGGAAATCCGCCGGATCCGACACCGCTTTTTCCGCAGCATCACGCGTTTCAAAAACACCCAACCCGCACCACACATCGGATCTCCATAGGGGCAAGCCGTCGGGGCCAACGTTCTGGCTGGGACAAAACCGCCAGCACTCAGCCGTTGCAGGAAGCTCGAAGGACCTCTCCAAAGCCGAGCTTTCTTCTGAAAATCGTACGCGGTGCAAGGTTATCCAGTGATGGTTCTCCATAAAAATCCCCCTTACAATAACTTGAAACAATGCAGGCCGCCGATCAGAGGCACCGGCGCACCGCACAATCGAAAGTGATCGCTTGCGGCCAAAGGCCCCCATCAGAGTCTGAAAAGCGCCGAGCCTTCCAGACACACCATCCCCAACGTCTTCAGGAACAGGCACCTCACCGAACCTTCGCAGTGGCTTTAAGTCTTCTTGATTTGCAGCGGATACCGGTCGGCTTCCTCGAAAACATCCATCGCCTTAGTGCCCGCCTTGATTTCAGCGCTATGCACCGCGCCAGCGGGAATATTCCACGTCTCGCCAGGACGATAGGTATGGGTGACGCCTTCGATGGTCAGTTTGACCTCGCCTTCGAAACAGGT